>DASRSD010000071.1 GCA_035656635.1 Pirellulales bacterium | reverse complement strand
TGCCCCCACGGACAAGCCTGAGTCGCGCCGAATGGACATCCAATTCGGCCTTGATAAAAACGAAAGATGACTTACAAACTGGCCAAATCGCCTGCGGCGGTTCTGAGCAATTGGTGCATAATCTCGCAAATCTGGTCGAGTCTGACTTTGCACCAAGCAAGTGGGTTGTACTGCGGCCCAGCCAGTTCTATGAGAGGGTTGGGGTTCGATGTGCCGTGAGCGTGAGACCTCAATTTCTACAATTACATCGTAATTCAAATGGCTCAAGCGAGGACGAGGCTGCCCCAACCTCGTCCTCTGCCTTGAGCGATTAGCTAATCGCGAATCTATTTATCATTCGCGGCGCTTGGCGGCGCACTCTTCCCAACTTTTTCGTTATGGTTCCGGAGCACCACCGACGTTAACTCTTGCGATACGTCAGCTTTCGCCGCAGCAGGAGTCGGCGACTTGCCTTCGTCATTCGCAGAAACTCCTTTCGCACGAACTAAATAAGTGATTCGTCCTTCATGGCTGAGCGTGAATAGGTATGAATGTTCAGTCGACTGCACATTTTTAAGTTCTTGCAAGCTTGACGTACCGGTGGTTGGCGATTTCATTTCGATGCCCATCACTAAGGAACAGGTATGATCCAAGTGTTTGTCATCGACGGATACAAAATCGAAAAGGCGCATATAGATGGGCTCATCGTCCTTCATAAAGTACACCGCTTGTGACTTGGCGATTTTTACATGAGGGTCGAGTCCTTCCGGTCCGCCAGTAAGCGCAACCTTGGATTTAATTGGCTTGATTACGTTATTCAGAGTAAACCCCCCAGCGAGAACTTCACAGCCACTGGTGTCAGGACAATCGCATGGCTCCGGATAAACCGGCCATGCTTCAAGAAATGCATCGGGTACGTCATCGCAACTGGTTGGATATGCATTGCAATAGGTCAACCATCCGTCGTCGGTGTCATACAAAGCAAAAAGCGGGCATATGATTTGATAGGTGGTTTGAGCAGCTGCACTACGTATTCCCACCAATATCAGCAGAGCGGAAAGCACCGCCAGGATTCGCAGACGTTGCATAATAGAACTCCTAATTTTGCGGTTTCGGACGTGGTAAACGCCTCCAACCAATGAGTCGTAAATGCAGCTCCCGAACCGCCAATTAAAACTAAAAATATTTGTCTAATTTCATAAACACTGCTGCAGAATAGAGTTAAAGAGCGAATATGCTGAAGGCAATTCGCTAGCGAATAGTCGGAGGGCCTAGCAAACAATTCAGCACGGATTCGGAGATCTAAAATCCGGTGCCATGTGGCGCCCATTCAATGCCAAGAATGGCGTTTAGAAGGACGTTTGCCCGCCATCGTCACGGGTTGCTAAGCGACGCAGGGTAAGTGGATCAATGGTCTCTTTGATGAAATGCACAGAGCCATCTAACATCAGACCGTACACGCCGCCGGGATGCGGTGATGTTAATGGATTATTTGGTCCACGAGGATTACCTGCGACACCCTTTTGGCCATACATGCTATTAGGTTGGTATCTAATTGTCGTAATATTCCATGACGATGGCGGGGGCGTCATCATCGGGCCTGTGGCACTCACATAGTTTGGAGGTGTTCCAACGGCATTAGTGCCGCTTAACCAACCAAGCGGGTAGCCACCGTCCACGTTTTGTTCGTTTCCGGATTTGTCGGTTGCGAAATCCGATTCTTCCGCGACGCTCAAGGTATTTGAAGTGCCATCGTTGACCTGGCATATCCTGATGGCCTGGTTTGGAACGAGTGTGCCGCCGGCCGAAATTTGTCCGTCCATTGCTGGCGAGCAGCAGGTTGATACCCTTGGCTCTGACAATCCACCTTCGTTCGTCGAGCCCGCGATACCGACATAGGAAGGTAAACAGATCTGGTATGGAAACGGGAGCGTGACCGGAGAAAAAGTTGGAATCTGAGAAGATGGGCAACGCATCGCCGCGATGTTGACGCCGTTGCTCGCTTGACCATTTGTTGATCCAACCGAAGGAAGGCCGGCATTCGGGCTTTGCAAATTAAGCTTCTGATAAATTACGCTTTCTTCTAGATCCGGAAGCAGGTCATACCACCAACATGTACCCCAACCCGCCGTATATCGTGCACCAATAGGCAGCCGTTTGTGTGCGGATTCAAAATTGAGTAAGGCCACGCCGATCTGCCTCAAATTGTTTTGACAACTTGATCGCCTTGCGGCCTCACGAGCAGATTGTACTGCTGGTAGTAGAAGCGCGATCAAAACGCCAATGATGGCAATCACCACCAGCAATTCCACCAGTGAGAATGCTGAACGAGTATTTCGATGTTTGAAATACAGCATTTTCATGCCGGCACTATCGCTTGTTAGCAACTATTGACAGCTGACAAGATGCCTAAAGCTACCATCTCGATGGAGATTTGAGAACATACCGCGGTAAATGGTGCAGCTGCATTAACGCACTCAATTGGGGCTCGCATCCGAGCCTGGAATGTATAGGTGGGACATGGGCATATTATTTGAGCACGTTTAACCGCCGGTCGGGGAGTTCCCGTTTCTCGCAGGAAGACGTTTTTGTTGCTCAGAAAAAATTTCTGTAAAAACGGCAAAATAGTTGGCGGACTCGCGGCGCGGTTTGCGACTAGCTGGTAGAGCAGGGAGAGGCCGCGCCCGCTTAGTGCGAAGCGCGGGCGCGTTTTAAAACTCACGTGATTCGTTACGTACGCCCCAGCTTCGACGTTTAGGAGGTGTCCCACCTGCCATAATAAAGCGCGCCAAAATGGCGTTAGCCGAACTGATACTCGGTGGCCTGCGACAGGGCTGTCCGGCAATTGACTCACTCGAATACTGCGAATGATCAACTTGCTTTAGTCTGGAAACGGACACAACGTTAATTCTTTGGCAGTCCATCGCGGCATTAGTTTGAGAACTGTATTTCGCGATCTCGATGTTCTTCGTCACACTGCGATGAAACTTTCACGCACCGTTGGCTACGCACTGCAGGCCACGCTACAATTGGCCGAAGCCAAATCTGGCACGCCTATTCCCTGCAGCCAATTAGCCGCGCAAGGTAAGATGCCGGAGCGATTTCTGCTACAAATTCTGCGGAATTTGGTGACACATGGCATCTTACATTCGACGCGCGGCGTGGATGGCGGCTACACCCTGAAGCGGAAGCCGGAGGAGATTTCGCTGCTTGATTTGATTGAAGCCATCGACGGTCCGGTTTTTGCGCACGCGCCTCTGGCGGAAGCGCTGCCGCCGGAGTCGGTCGAGCGACTAACCGCCGCACTGCAACAGGTGACGGCGCGAGCGCGCCAGCAATTGGGGAACATCAAAATATCGTCCCTTGTGCCACAGAGAACTTGAGAATCGGCAAGCGACGAGCGAGATGTTTTGAAATTATTTGTAGCTCATCCCTCAATTCTCGTCCCGTCCCCTAGCGAAACCGCTTCGATCCGACCGAATGAACCAAATTCGGCTCTGCAGCTTGAGGAAAACCGCTGGAGCGTATCCTCTGGAAAGACCGAGTGTCGGTTGTCGGCACTGATCGACGTATATTTTGTGGTCAGTAAACTTTCTGCCCACGTCTCTAAACCCGTGCCATCTATCAAAATGCCGACAACTCTTCGCGAATTAGCATCATGACACAGCCAGCGCTTGGTTATCTAATTGCCTAGACCGGCAGTAGCGAGCCGCAGGATATGCCGCCAGCGCCTCGTCGATTCTCTGTTTGGCAGCTGTGACCGCACGCTATGGCTAAATTTTCGTCGCTTTTACGTCACAAGTGATGGAGGGGACCCCGTCCGCACCACCGTGACATCGGGGTGGGGCTTTCGCATGAGTTCGTGCCTTGGAGGATTAAATAATGACGCAGAAGAAATTATCGCCGCAGTTGCCCTTTGCTTATTGGGTCAGGCATCGTATCGCAATGTCCCAAGAGAGCCCACGTGGCAAACGACCCGCTTACTGCCGCCCAAAGGAATTTTGCCGAAGTGTTGGGGCGACTGCTCGCGCTCCAATGGGACCAGGAGCATAGGAGCACTCCCCGAAATAATGATCAGACTCAGGAGAATGAGTTGGTTGACCGTCGACTCAACTGCAGTTGTCGATTTAGTACACTTGTGACTCATTCGTTGCAGCGCGTCCTCGCATACCACTGCTACCACTTTGCATTGTGGCTACCACTTGATACTGCTAGAAAATGCGATAGAGTGCGATGGTTCGCCAAGCCATTCCAATGGTTTTAAAGTATTAGAAGGTATCAGCTTCAAGACCTGTTCGCGGAGCGGTAATTCCCGGCTACGGAACCGAGGTTACTGGTTCGAATCCAGTGGGGTGTACTTTGGCATTTTGCACGGCATTGCACAATACCCCATCGCTTTGCAGAATTTCGTTATCACCCAAGGGGTTTGCATCGCTGTTCGATTCGTTGCGTTCACAAGCGTAATTGAATTTCGGGTCGAGCTTGATGGCACTGTTGTAATCTTCGATTGCGCTGTCAAAATCTCCGTTCGAGCTCTTGGGCGTTGCCGTGGCCGGTGTAGCATAACAAATAGCGTTGCACGGGCTGCCGACACGTTCGTCCATGGAATCTGAACTCACCTGGTTCGATTAAATTCAGTTCTAATGTTCCGAGTCGCCTGGATTTTCTGGAATGCCCGGGTCATCGAGAATCTGCACGGCCGTGGCGGGCCCCAGAGTGGCCCAATCTTCCAGCACCCACACCACTTTTTTGTCGGGGGTGACTTCAATTAATTGCGGGCCTTTGCCGCCTGTGCCGCGGGAGCAAACGATAGTGTTGCCATTGGCTAAACGCGTGCAAGTTTGTGTGTTCGGGTAACGATATTCTTCCGGCAAATCGTCAGGCTTAAGTTGCCAGACAATTTTTTTATCGGGCGTGACTTCAAGGTGTGATTTTCCCGCTTCGTTGGTGATGAGCGTGTTGCCGTTTTTCAATCGGATGGCAGCCCAGGGAGAGAATTTTTCGCCGGCAGGTAAAGAATCGGCATCTGGGAAGCTCCAAATTTCTTTGAAATCCTTGTCGTACTCCACCACTTTGTGCAAGTTCAGGAATGGAACCAGGTACGTGCCCTGGGCGGTGTAACGAACGCGGCGAAATTGTGGATGCACGGTTTTAGGATCGGGCGGCTCGATCGCCGGCAAATCGTGTTCGATTTCGATCGCGCTTTTGTTGATATTCATCACCATCAATTTGGGCGGCAAGCCATTGCGGATGAACAGCACCTTATCGAGCCCGATGGGCTGGCAGCAGTGAATTTCGGTCCTTGGCGGGGCGTCATAGCGCCAGACCACATTTTTCTTTGGCGTGATTTCCGCAACATACGCCATGCGGCTGAAGAGAATATTGCCGTTGGAAAGCATCCACACGTCGTCGTATTCGTTTCCCTTGCCTGTGGAATAAGTCCAAACGATTTTGCCATTGTTCACCAGGAACATTTTGTTGTAGCCCTCGCCGATGTAAAGCATTGGATGTTCTGCCAAACCTTTGCCTGGCAGTCCGGTCGGAATCGGCTGGTCCGATTTCCGCGCGGCGACCTCCGCCTCAGCCGGACCAAGCGCCGGCACATCGGGAGCAGTAAAACGATCGAGGACTGCCATCAACGGTGCAGCCGGCGCAGCTTGGGAGGCCGAAGTGCCTGCGCCGCGAATGGCGCTGCCGACAATGAATAATGCGCCCGCCGCAACGATGACCGAAAAAGTGGACATTGAGCGGTGCATTGTCGTTCTCCGGAGTGGAATTTAGTGGTTTTGGCGATTGGTCTTTCGCCGCCGGTAAATAGAAAATCGTAATGCAAAACCGCTTTCCTGTCTGCTATTGTCCAAAATTGGTCGTCGCCTAATTTGGCCGCTCAGCGATGTAGCGACGGCTGTCCTCAGCCGTTTTTGTTCGAGAAAACCGCCGGCGTCTAGGGACAGACGCCGCTACATTTCTTCAAATTAGGCGACGACCCCAAAGTTTGGACGTTGGCGAACGCCGCCTCCTAATTCCAATGGTGGAGGCAATTACGTAGCCTATACTCCGCCTGTTTTGGTCGTCGCGTCGTCGCCTAATTCGAAAAATGCAATGCCGGCCGGGCACTGAACGCAGGTTGATTGCCAGCCATTGCCGTCTTTCTTGCGAAAAACGGCGGTGCTACCGCCCTACCAAGAATGCCTTGCATTCGCTATACTGCTTGCAGTTGCTTTGACGACGCAATTAGTGGCATTCGGCTTCTTAGCCCGCTGCCCGTTCTTCGCCTCTGCTACTTGGCGGGCCGCCATTCTGCCCTTTTTTCGACCTAAATGGCATTCGTGTCGTTGGGTTAACTACTGTCAATGAGGAGCGTCGTCGTGGGTAAACGTTTGTATGTCGGTAATTTGAGCTACAATGTCACCAACGAAAGTCTGGAAGAATTGTTTGCTCAGTTTGGAGCGGTTCAAAGCGCACAGGTGGTCATGGACCGCGACACTGGACGCAGCAAGGGTTTTGGCTTCGTCGAAATGAGCGACGATAATGCCGCACAAGAAGCAATTCGTGGCCTAAACGATCAACCGCACGATGGTCGTCCACTTACGGTGAACGAAGCCCGGCCGCGCGAAGAACGTAGCGGCGGCGGCGGACGGGGTGGTTATGGCGGCGGCGGTGGTGGTGGTGGCCGGGGCGGCTACGGTCGCCGTTAAGCGATCATCACCTTAAGAAAGATTGCAACGCTTGGCTCGGGCCAGAGGGTACGCGTGCGCGCTGTTTCGTTTACTTCGACAATCGGAGATACAACAACATGGCTCAAAAGCATCGCTTTAGTCGTAACCGGAACAAGCCGCAATCTTCCCGACCCAGGATGGCCCCTCAGAACAATCCCACGCCGAGGATCATGTATGAACCCAAGCCTCCGACCCAATACGGCAAGCCATTCGTTTTGTTGGAAGACAGCGACTTAAACACCTTTGAATATGCCGCCGGCGCGTGGCTTCCGTATGGGTTGAGCATCGCGCAGTGTCGCAAGGAAAACTGCTCGGTCAAAGAGTTGCCGCAAAAGGTGAACGGGCGAAGTCGCTATGAAGTTCGCTGTCCGTTAGCGGTAGGCGAATAGTCCGTTCGATCGCCCCCCCGTTTTCTTGTCGACTTAGACATTTGCAGCAACGCACTTCACAACGATTGGCAACAGTCTGTTGCCGCTGGCGGCGCCACCTCGCACGCCACCATTTTGGCTCTCGGGCGTTCTGCCTGCTGCGCACTCTACGTGGCCGCCCATAACGGAGCTGCCCATAACGGTCCTGCGATCCCCCCGAGCCCGCCTTCCCCTGGAGGCGCCGTCTGAAATCTTGCGGCACGAAGCTCGCGATTTGGGATCGGAGGGTCGGAACGCAGGCAAATATTTCTAATTTCTGTGGAAATTCCTTCGTAAAGACTTTTCAGTTTGTACGACTACTTACGGAGCGATTTTCTGCACTCGCCAGTTCAAGGGTGAAACGGCATCCTAAGGCATTGCTGTATTAGGGGATAAGGTTCGTTGCGTATGCCTGAGTGAGATTTGCAAATCTCAGGCTGCGCTGGGTGGGGGTCTGAGTGCCGCTGGTCGCTTGCTGCCGATTGATGCGGCAGCGTTTGAGAATGCCGTGCGCCGTTCATGAAGTCCGGCCAACATGCGCGAATCAAGTTCAAAACAGGTTACTTCCAACGAATCTTTTACCGTTACGGGGAGGCACTCGAAAACATCTTCGAACACTGTGGGGGGATTTTCGAGCAAATTGCAGCGATCGAAATGCTGCTAATGCCCATACCGAGGAAGCACAGATATTCATCGTTGCTCAATCATGCGGAAAGGGAGCCGAATCATGCGTCGATCCTTTGTGACTGTAACTACCATTTGTCTCTCGATTGTGGTGATTTTCGCCGTGGTAACGCCGGCATCTATTCAGGCCGCCACGGATACCTGGGTTGGCAACGGCGGCGACAATAATTTCAAAACATCGCAAAATTGGCTTTCCGGCGCTGCGCCTACGCCGGGCGATATTCTTTTGTTCCAAGGCAATGCTCGCCCGAACCCGAACAACAATTTCGCCGCAAATACCCTCTTTGATGGAATAATTTTTGACGCCACGGCCACTGCCAACTTCACCGTGAACGGCAACGCCATTGATTTGAACGGATTTATTACCGATAGCTCGCAATCTTACACCGACACGGTGGCGTTGAATCTCCTCTTATTGTCGACGCCGACAATTTCGTTAACCAACAATACCCAACTAATGTTGAGCGGCAATATTTCCGGCAGTGGCGACGGCTTGAACGTGGTGTTTAATCAGACTGGCAGCGAAACGGGAGCCGGCGTGTTAACGCTGTCCGGAACGAATTCGTTTACAGGCCCGGTCAACGTCGGCAATGGCGCCACGCTGGCCATCACTTCCGACGGCAACCTGGGGAACGATACCGGAGCGGGATCGCTCGTCCTGAATGGCGGCTCAATTCTTTCCACCAGCGGCGCGAATTTCAGCATTAACTCCAGCCGGGGCATCGCGATTTTGAATGCCGGCGGCGCTACCCCGCCAGCAGCTACGTTTAATGTTGCCAGTGGCCAAACGGTGACTTATGCAGGCGTGATTTCCGATAACGGCTCCAACGCCGGCCTCACCAAAACCAGCTTTGGGACGATTGTTCTGGGCGGGCTAAACACCTACACGGGCGCTACCGATGTGGCTAATGGCCAAATGACGCTTGATTTTACCGGCTTGGCGGCAAACTCCAACAACATTGTCAACAGCAATTCGACATTAACGCTAGGTGGAGCGAATGCAGGTTTTGCGCAGAGTAGTTACGACGAGCTATTGGTCACGGGAAAAACGACCGGAAGCAATTCGCAGTCGTTCAATAACACGAACGTGACGGTTGGCCCTGGCATCATTGCGGTCAACAACAATGGCGGTTCTGGAACGGTACTCAACCTTGGCGCCCTGACACATACGGCAGGAGGTGTTGCCGCTTTCGTGCTGCCCAGCGGAACGCAATCGGCCACCAACGGTATCAGAACCAGCAGCAGCAACGTGAACGGAATCATCGGAGGTTGGGCGACGATCAGTCCAACGACTTCGCCGGGCGTGGGAACGGTGGCGCAGAATGTGACTGAGGGGACCAATTTTGCAACCGTCAGTGGCGGCAACATCGTAGCTTATGCAGGGTACACGGATTTCGGCGGCGCGGTGATCGGTACCGACACTGGCGGAACCATTCCCAACGCAAATATCCACGGCGCCACAATTACTGGCGGTCCAGGCGGCGCCTTGGGCCCGACCACAAATCTCAAAATTAACGCCAATACCAACGGCAACGTGAACGTCGATGCGGAACACGCCAACAGCACCACGTATTTAAACAGTATTTCTTTTAACAGTACCGGGATTGCTGCCGCGACGATCTATCAACTGTCGATCGGCACCGGCAACACGCTAGTGCTAGGGCAAACCGGCGCAATCTTTAAGCAAGATACTGTCAGCAGTTCTTGGTTTATTGGTGGGTTGGCAAATGGCACCAATCAAACCGGCAATGGACAATCGCAAGACGCCGGTTCGATCACCGCCGGCGGGCCGGTCGCCGGCATCCCAGGTGAAATTGACCTGATCATTGATAACACCAGCGAAACCAGTGGCTCGCTAATTCTGGAATCCAAAATTGTAGATAACAACGCTGGCGGCTCGGTTTCCGGTGGCGCGGTTACTCTCGTGAAATCAGGTCCAGGCGCCGCAAAAATCGACGGCCACAGCAGTTATTCGGGAGGAACGTACATCCTTGATGGGCGTCTTCAGCTCTCCGGTACTGAGCCGGGCGGAACGAATGTAACCGGCGCCAATCCCAACGGCTTCGGCACGGGCCCGGTCTTTATCTTTCCCGGCGCGTATGCCTACCTGTTTGGTGCTGCCTTCTCGAGCAGCACCATTAATCCTGTCTCCAACACTTTTTTTATTGCCGGCGATGGCGATTCACAGGAAGCATTGGGCGCCATTCGATTTCCAAGTAACCGCGTCAATTTGACTGGCCCGGCAACCGGAGCAACTGCGGGAATGGCAATTATTCTTACCGGGAACGCGCGCATTGGCGGCAGTAGCAGCGCGGGTGGCAACGGAACTGCACTAGCCAACGCAAACGTGATTAGTGGACAGATTACCGACAACGGGGCCGGTTACGGTATCGACTTCGGCTCGGGCAATACCGGCATCGATACCAACCTCACCATTAGCAACACAAACAACAATTATCACGGAAATACAACAATTGTTAGCCCAGGCTCGGGCACCAATACCATGGTCCACCTGGGCGCCAGTAATGTTATTCCCGACGGTCCTGGATTCGGGAATCTGATTTTTGGCGCCAACAATGCGACAACACTCGATGTCTCGCCGATCACGTTAGACCTGAACGGAAATAGCGATACGGTGAATGGTTTGTCGTCTGGCGCCGGGGTTACTGGAACGATCATCATTGAAAACCTATTGGCATCAACCACGCCGACATTGACCGTCGGCAATAACGACCAATCTGCTTCCTTTGCCGGCGCAATTAACGACGGTGGTGGAACCACTGCGATTACGAAAATCGGCAAAGGTATTCAAACATTATCCGGATCGAACAACTATAGCGGTCCGACAAACATCAACGGTGGCACACTGGCTGTAACAGGTACACTAAACAGCAGTGGTGTTGTGAACGTGAACACCTCGGCAACGAGTGCTGGAACCTTAGCTGGTACAGGCACGGTGGGCGCGGTAACTTTGTTCACGAACACTGGCTCGAATAAGGCTGTCATCAATCCAGGCGCATCAGGAGCCGCTACCATTGGCACTTTGACGGTCAGCAGCCTGACCGTCAATTCAGGCGCCGCGTTGCAGTTCGACTTTAGCGGAGCTTCCAGCGACGTTCTTACCGTTCAAGGCGCGGTGGCTTTCAACGGAGCTTCCACAATTACTCCGGCGGGTGCCGCCAATGTCGGCACATACACCGTGCTAACATCCAGCAGCCCGATTACGGGCACTGTACCTACTCTGGTGAATGCTGGTGATACCCGAACAACGTTTTCCTACGACTCCAGTTCCTACAGCTTAACCAACACCAGCGCCACGAGCATCGTGATCGACTTGACCGGCCCTCCAGCGAACTTGACCTGGACCGGAGCAGCCGACGGCACCACTTGGGATTTGCACAACACCGCAAATTGGACGAGTACCGCATCTTCAAACCCGAATTTGTATTTCAACAACGATAATGTAACTTTTGCTGATGTCGCCAGCACTCCTAGCGTATCGGTCTCCTTGGGAAGCTCGCTGGCTCCGCAATCCGTTGTATTTACCAATACCACGGGCAATGGGAACTCCAGCGATTTTACCATCTCTGGCGGCGGATCGATTGTGGGCACTGCCAGTTTAACGAAAAGCGGCACGGGCACCGTGACCATCGCCACCAGCAACACGTACTCCGGTGGAACGTTCTTGCAAGCAGGCTTATTGAATGTCAACAACAATACTGCTTTGGGCACCGGCACTTTGACGATCAGCGGCGGCACGCTGGGCAATACCAGCGGTCAGTTGGTCTCTCTCACCAACAACCCAACGCAAACTTGGACGGCCGATATTACCTTCAACGGTCCCAACGATTTGAACCTGGGCACCGGCGCCGTTTCGTCGACGACCACCGGCAGCGTTCGGACTTTTAACATCATTGCCGGCACTTTAACCATCGGCGGCCCAATTACCGAGAACACTGCCAGTGTCGGCATCACCAAAAACGGCAACGGAACATTGGTCCTCGCCGCAAACAGCACATTCGCCGGACCGGTGGCCATCAATTCCGGCACGGTCCAAGTTGGGAATCCCGCCACGACGGGGCTCACTAGTTTCAATGCCTTGGGCACGCCCACATCGATTACGATTGCCGCCGGCGGTGCGCTAGATATTGGCGGATACGTGCAGGCCAATGTGACCAATGGCTTTGGTGCCACGCCGGTCACAATCGCCGGCACTGGCGTGAATAGCACCGGCGCATTGACCAACTCCAGTACGGTTTCGCAGCAGAACGCTTATGAAAACGTCACTTTGTCCAACAATGCCAGTGTCGGCGGTACCGGCCGCTTTGACATTCGCGGTGGAACACCAACCTTAAATCTCGCGGGATTTACGCTGACGAAAACCGGCACTAATCAGTTTTCCATCACCAACGCCACGGTGAGTGCAGGGAATATCGCCATCAATCAGGGAATTTTGGAGCTCAATGGTTCCACGGTAGTCGCCAACGATGGAAGCGATAACATCACGGTGAATTCCGGCGCTACGCTGCAGTTTTTTGGCAACACCGGCAACATCGCCCGGCCAATTCAAGCGAGCGACAGCGCAATCATCAACGACAATTCCGGCGCAGGGACCACTTCCACGGTGGCCAGCACGATCGCCTTGCAAGGTGGCCTGACGTTGAGCGATGCAAATGCAACAGCGACGCTGAATTTGAACGGGGCCATTACTCAAAGCGTTTCCGGTAGCTCCATTACCAAAACCGGCCCGGGGTTAATTGTGTTGGGCAATGCGTCCAATAATTATTCCGGCGGCACGCACTTTAACGGCGGCACATTGCAATTTGCCGCATTGGCCAGCCTGGGCACCGGGCCGTTAACCTTTGATGGGGGTGCCGTACAGTATCCCACGGGAGATATCGCGGACGACGTTTCCTCGCTGGGAATCACCTTGAACGCGGGGGGCGGCACGGTCGACAGCAACGGAAACACCATTACGCTGGCTCACAACATTACCGGCGTGGGCGGGCTCAGCGTTCGCGGGAACGCCACTATTACGCTCACGGGAACAAACAACTATCAGGGAACAACGACCGTCCAGAATGGCACGCTCGTATTAGGCTCTGCAGGAGCCTTTCCCACGAGTACCCCCCTGGCTTTTGGAGATGCGGCCAACGAATCTGGCACGTTAGATCTGGCCGGAAAAAGCATCACGGTAACCGGCTTAACCACCGCGGGCACAAGCTCAGGCACGATTGGCAGTAGCAGCAACACCCTGAGCGTTACCTTAACCTATGCTGCGCCCAACAACAATCCTAATGTTTTTAACGGCAGCATCCAGGACAGCGTCAACGGTGGCTTCGGTCAAACGACAGCCCTGACGGTTAGTAGCGGGACGCTGGTTTTAACATCGAGCAGCAGCTACAGCGGTGCGACGCTCGTTAAGCCCAGCGCCACCCTGCAACTGGGCAATGGCGCGAGTGCAAATAGCGCAGGTCTAGGCAACACGACCATTACTGACAACGGTTCGCTCGTCTTCAGTTCGGGTTTCTTGGGTATAAATGGCGTGATTTTTGGCACTGGAACGGTTACGCAAACGGGTGCTGGAACGCAAACCACGTTGGCCAACTCGAATATGTATCAGGGGGGAACCATCCTCCAAGGTGGAATTCTTGGAATCAATTCTGACGCCGCAATTAATAACGGCGTTGGCGGTATTCAATTCAATGGCGGCACTTTGCAATTTAATGGCTATGCCAGCAATTTGTCGTTCACGAGCAGTAACACCACCGGTAACGTGAATTTGGGCTCGTCGGGCACGTCCACGTTGAATGGCAACATCAACACCACGGGCAACTTCACTTACGCTGGGCCTTCGACACTGACCTTGGCGGGCACGGTACACTACACCGGCGCCACCAACATTCAAAATGGCACGCTAATTTTGGGCGCTGCCGCTAGCTTGCCGACAAACACCGCCTTGACGATGGGCGACACAAACAATGACTCACCCACATTAGATCTTAACGGCCATAGCATTACGGTGAGCAGTTTGACCAACGTCGGATCGGATTCGCCCGCGATTATTAATAACGGCACATCAAATTCCACGGTTATTTACGCCGGTTCAACAGCTAGCCCCAGCACGTTTAACGGGTCGCTGCAAAGCGGCGGCACCAACACGCTGGCGCTGCAAGTGAATAGCGGAAATTTAACTTTATCCGGCAGTAGCACATACACCGGCGCCACCACCATCAATTCGGGCGCGAAGCTAACCTTGGCTGCAGGCAATGCGATCACAAATACCTCCAGCCTAGTGCTAAATGGCGGTACGCTGGCCCTGGGCGGCAATAGCCAAACTATGACGAATACCACCCTGCGTGTGTTGTCCAATTCCACGCTTGATGTGGATCCCAGTAAAACCGGCACGCAGCTTACCTTGGCCGATAGTCATACTCAAAGCTGGTCGGGTGTATTGAGAATCAGCGATTGGACCGGTAATCCCGGCAGTGGCGGGGGCAGCGGTACCGATCAAATTCTCATTGCCAACGACGGCGCCACACTGACCGGCCTTACCAGCCAGCTGAATCAAATTCACTTTACAGGTTACTTAACCGGCGCCATTCTCGTTGCGAATGGTAGCAACAGTGAAATTGTGCCGGCCACGACCACCACGCTGTTGCGTGGAGATCTCAACCAGGATGGCCACGTCGATGCAGCCGATATTCCGGTTTTGGAAGGTGCCCTCACCAATTTGGCCGCGTACGAAGCAAGTAAACCAAGCTTGGACTCCTTCGATCTTGCGGACGTCATGGATATTAATGGCGACGGCAAGACCACCAACATTGATGTTCAGGCACTCATTAATCTTCTGATTTCCGGGGGAGGCAGCCAAAGCGTGGTTCCAGAGCCCGCCAGCATTACCTTGCTCGGCTTGTGTGGGCTGTGCAGCCTAGCGTGCGTCAGGCGTTCGAAGATGCAAAAGCCACAGCGAAACCAGATCAATCAGACAATTAAGATTTGCTGAATCGTCTAGGAATTTGTTACTTAGCCGAAATCGAGCCCGAGCCGGGTATCTTCCCCCCCGCCTGGCCGGGCTCGGCGGCTTCCTGCCGGGTGCCACCCGCCTGCATATTCGGCAGCTTGAGTTCGGGCTATTCCGCACGGATTCACTTGCAGTTTCACGAGCAATAACTGTGCGTTGAGCGCGACAGCAGGCAAGTTAGCATTCCTTAATGCCCCTGGGGCGCGGCCACTTGAAACGGCTGCAAACTGTAGTTGGTGATGAACTTGGCCAGCGCCGCACTGGGATGGTGCGCTTGCTCGTCGTTTAGCAGCGCATTGCGAAAGCGGCCCAACGATAAATACAGTTGATAGTCGGGCGGAATCGCCACGCCCAAATCGCCGAAGTCAGACCGGCCGGCGAAAAACTTTTGCGCGGCGGGCGAATGCGGCATCGCTTTGATCCACGCATCGGTGCTAATCGCCGAATTCGCCAATTGCTTCAGCAGGGCGCGCTGCTCGGGGCTGACCAACTCGATGCGCCCCATCATGACACGCTTGATTTCCGCCGGTTGGGAAACGCGGAGCGGCAAGTAATGCTCGGTCCAACTGCTCGGCACAATAAAAAATAGCCGCCAGCCTCCGCTGCGAAAATAGGAGTGTTCCCAGGTGGTTAACATGGCGGTCGCTTCGTCGTCGAACAGCCCTTCCGATACCAAGGCTGCATGCATTTCCTGTTGCAGCCGGGCCAGGTTTTGCGGCGCAAAATCGGACGGGGTAAACGTGGAGTCGACCGTCGTTTTGGGCGTGATTCCTATGCCGCTGGATTCGATCGGCTTTAGCGCCCGGTAAGCGACGGCGCCGTGGTCGTCGATTTTCACCAGCCACAGCCAGCGGATGACCGGCGCTCGGGCCGCCTCCAGCAATTCTGCAAACCGGGGTTGCAGCGTCAGCGTATTTTGGGCCGCAACGGTGCTCACGGACAGTGGCGAATCGATATTTCCCACGCCGCGGTAAAACAAATAGCGCTCGCTTTCACCGGCCGGAGTGGTGACATTGGCGGCGGCGACATTTCGCGGCGCCAGCCACACGGGCTCGGTTGTCTCCGGACCGTCGCCTTGGGTGCCCACTTGCAAATGGTTCCATTCCAAATTGCTGATTGTATTGTGATCGAGCTTTAGCTTGGCCCATTCGCCCAGCGTTTTGGGCTGCGGCAAATCGCTCTGCGCTGCGGGATAGAACTGCGTAAGCCAGCCGCCGCGAAACTGCACGTGCACGTCCAAATCAAGCGGCTTGGTCAGGGATTTCGGCGGATAAAAATACATCACCGGCGTTTCCAACCGCATGGTTACGAAGGGATAGCGGTCCGGCGCTCCCTTGTTGTTTTCGCGCGCCAAATCGTAGTGCTGCGAGCCCAGCACGTAAGAGCCCATCACCTGGTGTACAAACGGCGGCACAGGCTCGTCGTCCACGTTGATGCCCCCCAGTGCTTTGCCCGTTTCGTCTTGCAGCGAAGTGAACGTGCCCCATTCGTGAACCACGAGCTTGTCGTGCTGAGGTGCCGCGGTTTCAACGGCCGCCGCTTTGTTCGCGAAGCAGTCTATTCCCGCAAGAATTCCAAGCACGCTGACGAACCCATGAATGAAAAGGCATTTGAGAAGCTTCATAAATCATCTCCTGGCGAACATTGCGGAAAATTGTTGTAAACGCCGGTGCCTCGCCCTCCATCGGGCTGGCGCATTCATTAGACACATTTGGAACATGCTGGCAATTAGCTATTTATATTGTTTATAATGAACCTCATAATCTTTTTTATTGTATTTAGTCAGCCGGCTATGAGTAAATTTTTTAGCATTTCCACCGATCAAGTGGCGGCGCTGGTGGAAGTTGCCCGACAGGGAAACTTGCGCCGGGCCGCCGACGTGCTGCACATTTCCGAGCAGGGAGTGCGAAACCGTTTGGTTGCTTTAGAGCGACGCTTGGGCGTGCAACTGTATCATAAGCGCCGCGGTATGCGCCGCTCCACGCCGCTGACGGTGCAGGGCCGCCAGTTTCTGCCTCATGCTACGGCCTTCCTGGAGCGTGCGCGGGAATTGGCCGATCGCTTCCGATCACAGCCGGTGCGCGAAGTTCATGTGGCCGCTAGCCAGTATTTAATTTTGTATGGCCTGGTGGCCATCATCCGCCGCTTTCATGCAGCGGCGCCGCAAATTCAAATTCGCTTACGCACTCGCACCGAGCGGGAAATTGAAGCGGAGCTGCTTTCCGACCCCGATGTCGCCCTGGGCATTGCCGCACCGCATGAACCGGCGCACGAATTAGATTATCACCACCTGTTTTCGATGAACTGGAGCTTGATAACGCCGCCGCGGCATCCGCTGCTCAAGAAAAAACGAATTCGTCTGCGCGACCTGGCAAATCAACCGCTGATTTTTTTCGAACGCAATTCCACCGGCCGCCAGCACGTGATCGATGCCTTTCATCTGCACGGCCTTTCGCCGCGAGTGGAAATGGAAGCCACGACCACTGAAATCATCGTGCGCATGGTGGAAGCCGGCTTGGGCCTATCGATTGTGCCGTTATTGTCCAATGGCATAGTTACACGTGGGCGGGCCGTGGCCACGAAGTCGCTGGGTAATTTAATTCGACCCATCCACTCAGGAATTTTGGTCCGGCGCGGAGAAACGCCGTCGCCAGCGGCGCAGCAATTCATCGACTTTGTGAAAACTCATTGGCCACGGTGACCAGCAAAAGATGGAACCAGGCCGTTTCGGCTGCGGCATTTAGCGCGCGGCCAGAATGGCTTCTCCCGTGCGCCAAGCATTGCCATCACGAACGACACGGTGGTAAAGCGTGTCGCGCTCCACCGGTTCACGGCCGGCCTCCACAATCAGGCGGCGAATTTGCTCGACCGAAAGCACTTCCGGCGTGACGGCCCCGGCATCGTGATAAATCAATTCGTGCCGCACGGTGCCGTCCAAATCATCAGCCCCGTAAGCGAGCGCCGTTTGGGCCGTGCCCAGGCCCAGCATAATCCAATAGGCTTTGATGTGGTCGAAATTATCGAGCATCAGCCGGCTCACCGCCATGGTCCGCAAATCCATCAAGGCTGATGGCTTTTTGATGTGCGAAAGCTTGGTGTTTTCCGGATGGAATGCCAGCGGAATGAATGTTTGAAAGCCGCCGGTTTGGTCTTGCAGTTCGCGCAGGCGCAGCAAATGATCGACGCGATGATACGCATTCTCCAAATGCCCGTACAACATGGTGGCGTTGCTGCGGAGGCCTAATTCGTGGGCCGTGCGATGAATTTCCAGCCAATTGTGGGCATCGGCCTTGTGTTCGCAAATTCGGTCGCGCACTTCGGGATGAAAAATTTCCGCCCCGCCGCCGGGCAGGCTGCCTAATCCCGCATCTTTCAACTCTTGCAGCACCTGGCGCACGCTGCGCTTGGTGAGGTGCGTGAACCAATTGATTTCCACCGCGGTCCAGGCTTTGAGATGCAACGCTGGATAATGATCGTGCAGCAAGCGGATCAAATTCAAATACCACTCAAAATCCATTTGATGGTGCAGCCCGCCGACGATGTGCATCTCGGTGCAGCCGGCGTCAACGGCTTCCTGTCCACGGGCCAAAATTTGCTCGTCGCTCATCCGGTAACCTTTGGCTTCGCGCAAGTCGGATCGGAACGCACAAAAAATGCACCGATACACGCACACGTTGGTTGGATTCAGATGGACGTTGATGTTGTAATAAGCGCTGTTGCCGTTTTTCCGATCGCGCACCAAATTGGCCAGCTCGCCCACGTCGTTCAAATGCACATCGGGCGAATACAGCAGAAGCCCATCTTCCACGGTCAGGCGCTCGTCCGCCTCTACTTTAGACCGCACGTCGTCAAACGATGGTTTTTTGAAGCTGACCATTTTTAGAAATGGAAATAATTTCGTAGGATTTCGGAATCGTCACACCCACAGCGCGGCCACGCCCACCAGCAATAGCCCCACGCTGACTACGGCGTTCACGTTGAAAAACGCCGTGTTCACGCGGGCCAAATCGTCGGGGTTTACCAAGCGATGTTCGTACACCAACAACACGGCAATGGCCGCCACCCCAACCCACCACATCCAACCTATCAAAGGATAAACCAACGGCAGCACGAGGAGAAGGACTACCATCAACAAGTGGCAGGTGGCTGCCATATCTAAGGCCCGTTTTACGCCCCAGCGGGCGGGAATGCTGTGCAAGCCTTGGGCGCGATCAAACTCGACATCTTGGCAAGCGTAAATGATGTCGAACCCCGCGACCCACATTTTCACTGCCCCGCCCAGCACAATGACAGGGAGCAAATCCCAAAAGTTGGCCATCACATTTTCGCCGCGGAGAGCAATCCAAGCCATCACGGGCGCTAAACCCAAGGCTCCGCCGAGCCAAAAATGTGCCAGCAGCGTGAATCGCTTGGTGTAACTGTAGCCCAACAAAAACAACAACATCGGCGCCGACAAATACAGTGGCAACCGATTCGGTAAAAACAACAGCGTGCTTACGATGAACGCAACCGAGCTAATGGCCGCAAACACCGCCACGCTACCCACGCTGAGAATGCCCGCTGGCAAATGGCGCTGGGCCGTGCGCGGATTGAGGGCGTCAAATTTCCGATCTGTCAACCGATTGAACGCCATTGCCGCACTTCGTCCGGCCACCATGCACAACAAAATGCCCACGATTCGCAACCAGGGCCAAACAAAAACCGGCCGCCGGATGGCAGGATACATTTGCACCATCGAACGCAATTCGCTCAAATTTGGATTTTTGAGACTTACGATGCGTATTACGCCGGCGTGTGTGGCATCAGCCTCCTGCATAATTCCCTGCTTCAATGCGGCCTCGGCGCCCAGCAAGCGGCACGCCAATAATGTCGCCAACAGTGCAAACGGGAGCGCAAACAGCGTGTGGCTGAAGCGAATCATCTCCAAAATATGACGAATGCGGGTCAGCATGAGAGAGCAAATTAACAGTTGGCATTTAGCGATTAGAAAATCCAAGCGGCTAACTGCTAGCTGCTAATCGCTAATTAAATACCCCAGCGCTTGGTCAAGCGGTGTTCCACACCCAGTTGGTCGCAGATGCGTCCTACAACAAAATCGACCAGGTCGTCAATGGATTTTGGCCCATGATAGAAGCCCGGGCTGGCTGGCAGTACCACCGCGCCGGCTTCGGCGGCCTTGCGCAGGTTGTCGATTTGCGGCAGCGACAGCGGCGTTTCCCTGGGCATTAGAATCAATTTTCGCCGTTCTTTCAAATGCACTTCGGCCGCACGATGAATTACATTGCTTCCTAGCGAATGTGCAATCGCTGCCAGCGTGCTGCCGGAGCAAGGGCAGACCACCATGCCGCCGGTGAGAAACGAACCGCTAGCAATCGGCGACATCAGATCTTGAAAATGACAGTAATGAATCGCACCCGTCCTCTTCTTTTCCTCTTGAGAAAGAGCTGCGGTAAGGGTGCCGCGGCCATCGCGAGAGAGCAATTCTTCCGCCGAAAACCGCTCCAAATCGACCTTCACTCCCAACTCGGTTTCCAAAACCAATTGGCCGGACGGGCTGATCGTCAAATACACGGTGCGGCCGGCCGACAGCAGCACTTCCAACAGCCGCACGCCATACACGGCTCCGCTTGCGCCGGTGATTGCCAGAACCAGTGGACGCATGTTTTTATCAACATCAATCACGTTGAATTCCGCCGATCATTCCGCTTTCCGCCTTCCGCAATTCACACGCATCATTCGGCGCTCCATCCGCGGGCTTGGCTCGCCGGCTAAATTATTCATTCCCCATTCCCCACTTCGCATTCCTCACTCCGCACCCCGCACTCCCCTATCCTCTGATTTCACTCCCACATACAGCGTGGCGATGCCGCACGTCAACGGCCAGAATTGCACGCCGCTCAATCCGGCCGCTTTCATGCGCGCGGACAAAGCTTCGCCATCGGGAAATTCGCCCACGCTTTCTGGCAAATAATTGTAGGCTTGCGACGTGCTGTGGGATACCGCCTGGCCTACTTTCGGCAGCACGCGTCGGAAAAACCAGCGATATAGTCCGCGGACGGGCTGCCTCCGGGGCATCGAAAATTCCAGCACGGCCACACGGCCGCTGGGCTGGCACACCCGCACCATTTCGCGCAATCCCACATCGGTGTTGGTGATATTCCGCAGGCCGAAGGCCACGCATACAATTTGAAATTGATTGTCCGGAAACGGCAACCGTTGGGCATCGGCTTCGACAAAAGTCAACCGGCCATCGCATCCGGCACGGGTTCCCTTTTCGCGGCCAATGGCCAACATTTCGTGGCAGAAATCGGACCCAATAATGTGCCCCGCCGCAGACATGCGGCGCGCATAAGCCAGGGCCAAATCGCCGGTGCCAGTGCATAAATCCAGCAGCGGCGCATCGCCCGCCATCGGCACCCGGCGGACGGTTTGCCACCGCCAATACCGATCGATGCCGAACGAGAGCAAATGGTTGAGAAAATCGTAGCGGGGCGCAATTTCCGCAAACATCCGCCGCACCCGACTTTCCGATTTATCAACCGCCATGGCAATTTTCGATTTTGAGTTATTCCCGCTCCCCCGGCCATCGAACCATGCCGTATGATTCAATAAGATTGTATGGCGATTGCCGCTTTCCCGTCAGATGGCAAATTGGGCTCGCACCAGCCGCCATCCCAGACGACCATCCCCAAGACCACCAGCCACCAGAGACCATGTATAGCACTTTATCCGTTCACTTTCTGCCGGCCCTGACAACTCCTGAGGAGTTGGCCGCCGGTGTCGTGGTGGTGATTGATGTGTTGCGCGCCACGACTACCATCACGACGGCTTTGGCTGCCGGCGCGCGCGAAGTGATTGCCTGTGCCGAAGTGGAGCAAGCGCGGCACAAAGCTGCGGAATTGGGTCGGCATCGCCAGGCCTCGGCCAAAGCGCTGGTGGCCGCGGCAGCAGAACTCAGCGGCGCCACTGCAACCACGGTAGCGCCAGCCATTCACAGTGCGAAATCCGAACCGTTGCTGGGAGGCGAACGGGGTGGATTACCCATCGACGGTTTCGATTTGGGCAATTCTCCCTGCGAATATACGCCGCAAGTGGTTGCCGGCCGAACCATCGTGTTCACGACCACCAACGGCACGCAGGCGCTGGTGGCGTGCAGCACTTCGCGGCGCGTGTTGATTGGCTCCTTCGTGAATTTTTCCGCGGTGCTGAATGAACTGACCGGCGATTTGCCCATGCACTTGCTGTGCGCGGGCACCCGTGGCCGAATCACGCGGGAAGACGTGCTGTTTGCTGGATCGCTGGTCGAACAACTGGCCGGCCGAATTGTCGAGGAAGAGGCCCTGAACGACGAAGCCCGCATCGCCCGCGATGTGTGGCGCCAGGCCATGGGAAAGGTTCGTCCCCCCGACCGCCGCGCGAACCAACGCCTGGTTGAAGTGCTCAAAGAAACTCAGGGCGGGAGCAATCTCCTCGGCGTTGGGCTGGCGCGCGATATTGCCGATGCGGCGCAAGTCGATCGCTACGATTTTGTGCCGGTATTCGATCCTGACGGGTGGCGCATTGTCAGGTCGCCGTCATAACGATATGCTGCCGTGGAATTGCTAAGCCGTAAAGTGCGGCGTCGACACCGCGGCTAATGACGTTTGACTGCTGAACCCTGAACCCCTTCTTTCGCCCATGGATATGGACAAACTGGTCTCGCTGTGTAAACGGCGGGGCTTTATTTTTCAAAGCAGCGAAATTTACGGCGGCCTCAACGGCTTTTGGGATTACGGCCCGCTGGGCGTGGAGCTCAAACGCAACGTCAAAGAGGCCTGGTGGCGCGAAATGGTTACCGGCCACGATGACATTGCCGTGCCGCCAGGAGCCCCCGAAGCCTACGAAATGGTCGGGCTGGATTGCTCCATCATCATGCACCCGCAAGTCTGGAAGTGCTCCGGCCATTATGATTTATTCGTGGACAAAATGGTCGATTGCCGCACCGACGGGTGCAAGGGCCGGTTTCGCATCGATCACATTCCCACCAGCCAGTGTCCGCTGAAGCCCAGCAAACATCCCGGCGAGTTTGAAAAGTGCCAACTGACCGCCCCGCGCGATTTCAATTTAATGTTCAAAACGATCATCGGCGCGCTGGGCGGGGAAGAAGATGCAGCGTACCTGCGGCCCGAAACCGCGCAAGGCATGTTCGTCAATTTCAAAAACGTGTGCGACTCCAGCCGCGTCAAAGTGCCGTTCGGCATTGCGCAAATGGGCAAAAGCTTTCGCAACGAAATTACGCCCCGCAACTTCACGTTCCGCAGCCGCGAGTTCGAGCAAATGGAAATGGAGTTTTTCTGCCACCCCAGCCAATCGCCGCAGTGGTATACCTATTGGCGCGATCGACGGATGAAGTGGTACACCGGGCTGGGCCTGTCGAGCACCCGGCTGCAATTGCGCGAGCATGGCGCGGACGAACTGAGCCACTATTCGTGCGGTACTTCCGACATTGAATATGCCTTTCCGTTTTTGGCGGCGGGCGAATATGGCGAGCTGGAGGGCATTGCCCACCGTGGCGATTTCGATTTGCGCAGCCACATGGAAGGCAAGCTCGATCCGAAAACTCGTCCGCTGGAATTGGAAAAAGGGCCCGATGGCAAGCCGCGCTACCGAGGCAGCGGGAAAGATTTGAGCTACTTCGACGACATGAAAAAAGAACGCTACATTCCGCACGTCATTGAGCCCGCGGCCGGTGCCGATCGCGCCACCTTGGCCTTCTTGTGCGAAGCGTATCACGAAGATCAGGCGCCCGACGAAAAAGGGGAAATGCAAACCCGTGTGGTGCTGAAGCTGCATCCCAAATTGGCGCCGCTGAAGGCGGCCGTGTTTCCGCTGGTGAAAAAAGACGGCATGCCGGAAATGGCCCAGGAAATTTATCGGGCGCTGAAGCAGCAAATGAACGTGTACTACGACGAAAAAGGGGCCATCGGCCGCCGCTACCGTCGCCAGGACGAGGCCGGCACGCCGTTTTGCATTACCGTCGATGGCCAATCGCTGCAAGATAAAACCGTCACCGTGCGTGACCGCGATTCCTTGGAGCAGCAGCGCATTAAAATGGACGACGTAGTGGACGATATCTGCAAGCGAATTGGTTGATATAACTCACCACGGAGACACGGAGAGGCACAGAGAGGGCAGAAAAATATATAAGGAAACCAAGAATTCAGGAATTTATGAAGCAGCACAGGTTTGAAAGAGCAAATTGTTCGATAGACTTTCTTGCCCATCCTTATAAAAATTGTCGCTCCGTGTCCTCTGTGTCTCCGTGGTAATTTTCTGCTATTAAACGCATGCTTCCCGCGATTAGCCAGGTTTGCTCGCTCCCTTCGCCGTTTGAAAAAGATGTCGAGGATTACGCGGCGGGACATTGCCAAGCGATTGAAGTTTGGCTGACGAAGTTGGAAACCTATCTTCAATCGCACAGCCTGGACGATGTGCGGCGGCTGCTCCAACAGCACGAAGTCACCGCGCCGGTCGCCAGTTTCCAAGGCGGGCTGCTTGTTTCCCAAGGAGATGCACGCCGTGAGCACTGGAACCATTTTGAGCGGCGCTTGGAATTATGTCGTTCACTTGGAATTAAAACGTTAGTCATTGCCGGAGATGTGGCCGGCCCGCTCGATGAGCAGAGTTTTGGGCGGCTGCAAGGATCGTTGACTCAGGCGGCTGCCAAAGCGGGCGAGCATGGTGTGCGGCTGGCGCTGGAATTTCAAGCGAAAGCGACGTATCCCAACAATTTACAATCGGCCGCGGCGCTAGTGGAGACAATCGGCAGCTCCAACCTGGGGCTGTGTCTGGATGTATTTCATTTCTTCACCGGCCCAAGCAAGGAAGCCGATTTGGCGTATTTGAACGCGGACAATTTATTCCACGTACAGTTGTGCGACTTGATTGGCCAGCCGCGCGAATTTGCCGCCGATGGTGATCGGATATTGCCGGGCGACGGCGATTTTCCCCTAGCGGCCATTGTGGAGCGGCTGCGAGAAATTGATTATCGCGGCTGTGTCTCGGTGGAGCTCTTGAACTCGGCCATTTGGCAAATTCCGCCGCGACAATTCGGCGAAGTTGGCGTGACAGCGCTGCGCAAAGTGCTTGGCTTGGCGAGCATGGACTGAATGGTTGAGAGAGAGGCGGCGGAATTCTGGCGACGACGTACCTCAGCGCTGCTGCGAAAGTTTGTTCGCCAGCAGATCGAGTTGCCCTTTCAAATCGGTCAGCAACAAGTGTGGATGAGCGCCCTCCGCCAGGTGGGCATAGAACGATTGACCGGGGGTGCCGTGCGAAGTGCGCAGCATCGTGGCATTGTGATTGATTTCGTGGAGCTGGCGGTCGACGTTTTCCAGCGTTTCGGTCGTGCGGCGGTTGGCGTGCCATAGATGGTCCAATTGGAACACCAGACCCAGCAGCAATCCAAATTGGCCCGCCAGTGTCAGCGGCATGCCGAGATTCCACAAATCGTTGCGGTGGCCTAGGAACGACCAGGCCAGCAGCACGCCGCCGCAAACGAAGCACATTAATCCCAGTGACATCAGCCCCCAGGCGACAATCGACCGTGCCGTTGCTGTCCCTTGGCCGGCTGCGATGGGCGTATAGTGACGCGCCGGTGTGGCCGTCTGCGTCGCCAAACCATCGGATTGTGCAGTTAATTGCTGTTTCGTGCCGCTGGGTACGACAGGCAAATTCAAACGGTGTTGCAGGCTGCGAATTTGCTCGGTCAATTCCCAATCGTCCTCGAAGGCGGGCCGCCGGACGCCAGCGGATTGGGCGGTTGCCGGAGTGGCCATCACGATTTCGTTGGAGGGGTCATCGGCCAGGCCCGCTTCCCAAACCGTTACTTCCGCCAAGTCAGATTCCTCGGGCATCGACTGGCAGGTGCGCTTGAGAAACTGACCGCATTGCGCACACCGGGCGGCATCGCCAGTGGCAATGGCAGGCACATCTTGTTGGCAATGCTGACACCACATAATCGATGTTAGTTTGAAACCGGAGCGAAGCGCGCATGGCTGCTGCGCGGGGAAATAGCTTCGCCCAGTAGCCAATCGACACATGCGATGGCAAACTGTAGCGGTTCGGAAGACTTTTCCGACGAGAGAGCATTGCTTTGCCGCCGGGATAAGCTGCGAGAGACTGGAGATCGTGCTAGCAAAATGCTGCGGGAGCTGTGCTGCGCGCGGTTACTTCAACACGGCGCGAACGGCATCCAACACCTTCGCTTGGGCTTGCTCGAAAGGTCCTTTCACAAATGCCCCGGCCGCCGCTTTGTGTCCGCCGCCGCCGAATTGCTCCGCCAATTTGCTGCAATCGACCGCGCATCGGCTCCGAAAGCTAACTTTCGCATCGCCGCTGGGCTGCTCGACAAGGATGACGGCCATTTGCGTGCCGGCCACGTTCAATGTCATGTTGATAATATCTTCGGTATCGGACGGAATGGCGCCCGTGGCTTTGAAATCGTCCTGCCGCACCGCTGTGTAAATGAAGCGGCCGTCGAGTTCGCTTTTGGCGCCGGTCAAAATACGGCCTGTTAAATTTAGCCGCGCCAATGTTTCCTGCTCGTACAGCGCATTGAAAATGGCAGTGGGTTTGGCGCCGGCATCGATCAGTGCTCCGCCGGCGCGGAAAGTATCGCCGCGGGTCGAAGCAAAACGAAACCAACCGGTATCGGTGGCAATCGCGGCAAACAGGGGCGTGGCAATTTCCGGCGTCAGCCGCACGCCCAAATGTTGGGCCGCTTCCAACACCAACCGGCCGGTGGCTTCCGCTTCGGTGTTTTTGAATAATTCGGCGCCCAAATCGTCGGCGCTCACGTGATGATCGAGCACGATTTTTTTGGCCGGGGTCGCGCGCACCACGTCGGACATCGGCCCCAATTGCGCCCAGGCGCTGGTATCCAAAATCATCAAAACTTGCACATCGTTCAAATCGGCGGGCTGCACCTCCACGTGGATGGTTTGAATTCTCCGGTGGGGATCGATGAAGCGGTAATTCGGCGGGGTGGCCTGCCCGTTGACAATCCGCACGCGTTTGCCCAGCGCATCGAGAATGCTAGCCATGCCCAATTCGCTCCCCAGGGCATCGCAATCGGGACGAATATGGCTGACCAGCAGAAACCGCTCGTGTGCTTTAATGACTTCTACAAACCGCGGCCAGTTGATGCTCATGCAGGATACTCGATAAGGGTGCGGCGAATCACGCCCGGGGCTGCTCATTTTCGATTTGCTGGAATGACTTTTCGGCTGCGGTCACATCTTGCGCCAGCTGGGTTTTTAACGCCTCCACGCTAGCGAACTGCACAATGTCGCGGAGACGGGCCAGGAAGTCAACCTCCAACGGCTGGCCGTACAGCGAATCGTGAAAGCCGATCAAATGCACCTCCACCTTCAGGGTTTGCTCGCCGAACGTGGGATTAGGACCCACGCTAATGGCCGCCGGCCAGGCCCGGCCTTCCGCTTCGCACCGGCCGGCATACACGCCCACGCCGGGGAGCAGCGTATCGATGGCATCCACATTGGCAGTGGGAAAGCCGATTTTTGCTCCCCGCGCCGCTCCGTGCCGGACCATGCCGCGAATTCGATACGGTCGCGTCAGCATGCGATTGGCCTCGTCAATTTTTCCAGCGGCAATGCATTGCCGCACGCGAGAACTGGAAACCGGCGCGCCATCGACCGTCACCGGCTCGACCACTTCCAGTGGAATCCCCTGCCCTGCGCACAGTTGCCGCAACACTTCGATATTTCCGGCCCGACGGTGGCCGAAAAAAAAGTTTGTTCCCTCGACCATCGCACGGGCTTGGAGCTTATCGCAAACGATGTATTGGAAAAACTGTTCGGGCGAAAGCTGCAACAGCGCTTCATCGGTGGGATAAGCAATCGTGGTGTGAATGCCGAGTTCCGCCAATAACTCCGCTTTGCGATCGGTCCACGTCAGCGGCGGTGGAGCTTGCTCCGGCCGCAATAGGCGCACCGGGTGCGGATCGAAAGTGAACACGACTACCGGGCCGGCACATTCGCGGGCCTCGGCGAGCAAGCGTTCCACAATGCGCGCATGCCCCTTGTGCACGCCGTCAAAATTGCCAATGGCCACGGCGCCGCCGCGGACCGCAGCGGGCACGTAAACCAAATCGCGCAACAACTTCATGCAATTTCGCCCACTAGATGAAAAATAACAATCCACCATTCCCAGCGACCCAATCGGCCCCAAATTATTGGCAGTTTTCTCGCCTCGTTCAACTCGCGTCGTCGGCCCGCTGGCTTTGTGTTATCCTAGAATATAGTGGGGTTGTTGCGAATTTCATCCCGCTTTCCGGAAAACATGCATGGATGACAAGCAAATTTTCCTGTCGACCGATTTAGCCCATCGGCTGGCGGCGATCGACATTGGCTCCAACAGCGTGCGGCTCATGGTGGCCGACCCGTTGCGCGGCGGCAGTTACCGCATTTTGGACGAAGAGCGCGAACCCACGCGGTTAGGCCGCACGCTCAGTTCCACCGGCACGCTCGATCCGCAAGCCGTGGAGCTGACCCTGGCTGCCTTGCGGCGCTTCAAACAAATTGCCGCCGGATACCAAGTTGCGGAGCTAAAAACCATTGCCACCTGTGCCGTGCGCGAGGCGGTCAACGGGCCGGAATTCTGCCGCCGGGTGAAGGACGAAGTCGGCATCGACGTGGAAGTCATCAGTTCCGATCTGGAAGCTCATCTGGCGTTTTACAGCGTGCAACGGGCGTTTGATCTAACTGGCAAAAACGTCGTGGTCGCCGATATTGGCGGCGGCAGCACCGAAATTGTACTGGCCAGCGGCAACGTGATTGAATCCATTGCCAGCACTTCGCTGGGCGCCGTGCGTCTGACCGAAATTTATGGGAACGGCCCCGGCATGGTTGGCGAAGATTACGAGCACATGGTCGAAAGCATCGACCGCACCTTGAAAAAGCAAGCCCAACGCGAATTCTTCGCGCCGCATTTGCTCATCGGGTCCGGCGGCACCTTCACCAGCATGGCCGAAATGATGATGGCTTCGCGGAAGCAAGTCGGATTGCCGACCCGCGGTTACTTGCTGTCCCGGGCCGAAGTGAGCCACATGCTGGATCGGCTGCGGAAAATGCCGTTGAAGGCCCGTCGGCAAGTGCCGGGGTTAGCGCCCGATCGGGCCGACATCATCGTGGCCGGCATTGCCGTGGTCGATCGGCTGATGCGGCGATTCAATGTCAACTTGTTGCAAGTGCACAGCCGCGGAGTGCGCGATGGCTTGCTGCTCACGATGATTGACAACACGCTGGGCGTGCCCAGCGCCAATCCGGCTGATCGCGAGGCAGCCATTAGCCGTTTCGCCGCCGCCTGCACCGGCGAATACGAATTAGCGCACGGTCGGCAAGTAGCACGGCTGGCGGGCCGCATTTTCGAACAAATGGCGGAACGGTTTCGACTGAATCCGGATGACCGCGCGCTATTGGAAGCGGCCGCGCGGTTGCAAGATGTGGGCTACTTGATCAATTACGATCAGCACCATAAGCACAGTTATCATTTGATTTTGAACAGCCGCCTGGCTGGTTTCCGCCCGCGCGAGTTGGAGTTAATTGCCAACATTGCCCGCTATCACCGTGGCGCGAGACCCAAGCAAAAGCATGCGAATTTTCGGCAGCTTTCGCCTGATGATCAACAGCGGGTGGAACAATTGGCGGCCATTTTGCGTTTGGCCGGGGGATTAGACCGCAGCCACAGCCAGCAAGTGAAAGATGTTACGCTCCAGCCCAGTCCGCACAGCGCAAAACAAATGGAGTTGTTGGTTCACGCCGACTTCAATCCGGAAGTCGATTTGTGGGGGGCTCGTCGCCGCACCAAACTTTTTAAGCGCGTGTTCGGTATCAAGTTGAGCGTGGAGTGCACCGCACACGACCATTCGACCATCGAGGAATCTCCGCCGGCTCCGGGTTCCCCATCCGCGGACTTAAAAGCCAAAGCCCATGCGGACACCACGGGCGCTTTTTCCAATGGCACAAAGCACGACAGCGTTTTCGGCAATGGCAAATCACGCAATGGCCATGCACGGAAGTCTGGGCGTGATCAACGTAACCTCGGCCGCTGAATAATCTGCAACTTGTAACGCCGCAAGACGCACTAATTCAGCGGCCGGTCATGCCATCATTGTGAGTGGCCGGCAATCCATTTGCGTCGCAGTCATCAGTGTCGCCTCAGAAGTTTATCGTAATCAGCGTGCGAGCCAATCCAGTGCCACGTGATTGTATCGTTTTCCAGCAGTCCAACTGCACGCCATCCCAGTCCAACCCGCACTGAATAAAGTTGCTCTTGGCCCTCGATTCGTTTGAAGTGCAAACTTGGATGCGCCGGGTTCTGCCGCCAAAAATGATAGCTTTTTCGTGTTTGTTCTTTTACTGCATCCGGCAGTTTTGAGAAAAGAGCCGCGAACCCTTCGGTAACCCGGGAATTCATAGCTCGTCGAAGCCCACGTTTCGCACTTTGCCGGAGCGAATTTCTTGCTTTGCTTCTTCGGCTAATTTGGCCAGCACGTCGATCGAGCGTGAAAAGCTTTCTTGCCAGCGTTGTTCGTCGGCAAGTTCTTGGAGAATCAGTGCGGCAATGGCATTCTGATCGTCAGGGGGAAGCTTTGCCATCGCATCGATTGCTTCTTGTAGTAACGTGGTCATCGCATAACCTCTTCGTCATTATAGCCCGCCGGCGCATACTTTGGAAACGAAACTCTTTGCCAGAATAAACGGCTGAATCTGCTGCGCTGCTACGCCGCTTTGGGTTGTTCCGCCGGTTGCGATAGTGCCCTTTGCGATTCCTCGACATGGCGAACGAACGTGTCGGCTTGGGCAAAGGCCAGTTCCACCCTAGCGGCGTGGAACGAGCGGTCGATCGCCATATTTAATTGATGCCGCACGGGCAATAGCGCGTCGACGTGGCCCACGAACACCCGTAACTCAAAATCGAGCGACTTTTCACCAAAGCCCATGAACACGGCCTTCGGCGGCGGAGTTTTTAACACTTCCGGCGTGCGGGCAGCCACTTCCAGCAGCAGGCGCTGTGCTTGTTCGGTATCGGAGCCATAAGCCACGCCCACGCGCACCACCAGCCGAATGACCGAATCGGTTAAGGTCCAATTCACTAGCCGGCCGCTGATTAAATCTTTGTTGGGCAAAATCAATTCCTTGCGGTCGGCATCGACAATCGTGGTGGCCCGCATTTGAATGCGCGAAACGGTGCCGGTCACATCGCCGACGGTGACCGTATCGCCAATGCGAATGGGCCGTTCCAGCAGCACAATCAGGCCGGAAATAAAATTGGCGAAAATCTCCTGCAAGCCGAAACCCAGTCCGAACGACATGGCCGCGATCAGCCATTGCAGCTTACCCCAGCCGATGCCAATCGCGGCACTGGCCAAAGCCAATCCCACGACGACAATTATGTACCGTGTTACCGCCACCAAAGCGTAGCGGATGCCGTGGTCGGGCGCGACGCGCTCCAGAACTGCAATTTCCAACAGGCTGGGCAAATTGCCGGCTCCCACAATCGTTAGCGCCGCAATCATGCCGGCGGCCAACAGGTTGGCCAGCGTGATGTCGATGGGATGATTGGAATCGCTGGCATCATGCCACAGCGTTACTTGGTTGAAAAATTGCAGCGCCGGAAACATATCGAACCACACCCAACACAAACCCACAACCAAAGCCAGAGTCGCCAGGTTGTGCAGCAGCCGGTGCGTTTGGGCGTCAACTTTTTCTTCATCAATGGCATACGTTGGTTGCGAGATGGCAGCCGATGGGTGTAGCGTCGGCGAACTGCCGCCAGCGGCGAATCCGGCGTGTCGATGCAGCGGCTGAAGCGAATTGATTTTGCGGGCCGCCGCTTTGATCGCCAGCCGACGATACACGCCGGTCAGCCAAATCGAGGCCAGTGCATGGACGGTTACCAACCCCAAAATGAACCAAACCGTAGTTTGCAGCCGACAGGCCAGCCGCAGCGCCGTGTAGTAATAGCCTGCGCTCGCCAAGGCCGCCAGCGCCAAAGGCAAAGCCAGCAGGATGAAAAACATCGGCAGCGCCAAGCGATTGGTCCAAGTATCCGATCGCAACACCATCAGGCGGTGCAGCGTTCCCAACGGCGGCTTCAGGGCTGCATACACAAATCCGGCAGCGAGTAATTGACCGGCAATGAACGCGATCCGGCCCAGCGAATCTTTCCAGGCATCGACCGATTGCGCTTCCAGCATGGTGACGATTAAGATGGCCGGCGTACCGAAAACCGCCAGCCAAGTGAGTTGCCTACGCAGTGCCAGCAGCAAATCCCCGGGCCAGCCGAAATGCGATTGTGCTAAGCCATCGTGGCGGCAAATTTGCCGAATCAACAACAGCGGCAACAAGACGCAAGCCGTGGTTTGCAAGGCGGCACCCAAGGCTTCCGGAAATTCGCCGTGGCCCGCGGTTCCGCCGACCAGGAGCCAGCCTACGAACCACACCATGGCCGGCCACACGGCAGCGATCAACAGCGTAGCGACCGCCGTCTGGCAGGCCCGGCGAAGCGCGGCATGCCCATGCGAACTGTTCTCCACTGGCGGCGCCTGCCCCCAGTGGAGAATTGCCTGTCTCAAGCGGCGCTGCGCCCATACCCAGGGCACAAACAGGGCGATGGCCAACAGGCTCCAGAACACATTGCCGCGCAGGCCATCGGCCAATTCCGACAAAGCAGCCCACCAATTGGCCGGTTTGACCGACCAGGCGACCGCGGCAACCGCCTTGCCGACATCGCCCAGCGACAGCGGGTGCGTGCTGCGAATCCATAACACGCGCTCGTCGATGTAATCGCGAAAGGCGTCGGCTTTGGTCAACAACTCGCGCTGTTTGGAATCGACGTCAACCAGAGCGCTGAAGTATGAATTGTCGTCCTCGACCAAGGCCTGCAAGTATTTGCGTTTTGTATCCAACAAGCGGTGTACATCGTCCGGCTTGACTTCGGTCCCTGTGGGCAAACTGCCGCAAATTTCCTTCACGCGCGAATCCAGGTTCCGCAAATCGTCCTGCTGTTCTTGAAATTCAAACAGTTCCAGTTGCACGCGGGAAATTTCATCTTGCCGCTGCCGCAGCGCATGACGATCGGCTTCCACCTGGCCCAACTCGCTGCGCTGTTTGAGCAGCATTTGACCGATCGATTCAGTCAACCCGGTGGCGCTGAGCTTATCGGTGGCTTGCTTGAATTGATCGCTGACTTTGCTGAGCTTGGCCAGGACGGCTGCGCGCTCGCCGGCCAATTGTGCGACAGTCTTGGCCAGTTGCTGCCGTTCGTCGGCCAGGGCGCTGTTGTCTTCGGCTAGTTGGCGAATGGCCGGCACCGCCGCCGCCGCCGCCCAATGCGCTTCCGACACTTGCTGATTGGCTTCCGCTTCCCGGCGTGTGTTCACCGCCTCTTGCCAGGCAGCGACCCGTTGTTGCGCTTCCTCCACGGCCTGTGCTGCCTCATCTTGCTCCAGGCTGAGCAATTCCGACGCCGTGGCGTCGTAGGCTTGGAGTTCTTTTTCCGCCAGCGCAATTTCGCTTTCGAGCGCCAACCGGCGTGCATGCCTGGCCACATGCCGCGCTTGGGTGATCGCCGAGGTATCTGGGCTGGCGGCTGACGCATCCGAAGCAGCCTGGTGTAGTTCGTCGAGCTTGATCCGTGCCGCGGCAATCGCTTGCGGAATTTCCAAACGCCGCGCGGCTCGCCGTTGCTTTTCTTTCTCTTTTGCGGCAAGTGTTTTCTGGGCAGTTTCCAAATCTTGCTCGGCCGAGCTTAGCATTTGCTCCCAATGATCCAGCGGCGCGCCGGCCGGCAACGCGGGGGCCGTATTGGTTTGCCCGGCCGATTTAGCAGCACTTTCTCGCTGGCGGATTTCCAATTGATAGGGTGCGGCGATGCGCTGCTTTTCCAATTCCGTGATGCGGGCTTTTTCCGCGTCGGTCTTTTTCAAGTCGTCCAGCGCCTGCCGGTAAAGTTCCAATTGCGCGGCGCGATCCGGCTGATCGGCATCGCTGGCGGCTTCCAATTCCTTAATGCGTGCGGCAATGGCATCGGCTGTGAAATTGCCGGCGTCCGATTTGTCGGCGTCGGTTTTGGAATCGTTCCCCGGCGTTCCGTTGGAGGTGGGCGGCGCTACTGCAGGCTGAGCCTGCGAAATACTGGTGCCCCCCACGCTGCCTGTTTCTCCAGCGACGCCGTTGGCCGTGCTTCCAGCGGCCGCTGGAGCGACGGTAGTAGAGCGCGAATTGGCCGAGCCCGTTGTGCCACTGCCGCGAGCGGCCAGCGCTGTTGGCAGCGCCAGCGCGCCGAGGGCCAGGAGACAGGCCAGGCTCATCGCAAGCCGTTTGCAAAGTTTCCACGTTCCGCAGATTGCGGCCGAAAGCCAAATCGCATCCATGCCTCGTTCTCCACGCAGTTCCCATTACCCAGATAGCTGCCAAGGTCGCGAAAGGTAACCGTTTTTCACTATGCCGTCGATGTCGTTTTGGGTTGCGGTTCACGGCCAAATGAAGCCCAGAAAATGATGATTTTCACGTCAAATTGAACGCCAAATGTTCTATATTTCGATGCCTGCCGATGTGTCTGGCATGGCCCTGCCGCCGTCGCCGCCGGCCCGTCTTGACGTAAGTGGTTGGCGTGCTTTAACGTGTGCGGATTAACGAACTGACAAATTGACCAGAATTCTTTAGATTTCGGGGATGTTAGATGATGAATCGCAAGCCGCTTCCGCTACTGGTGTTGGTTTTATTTGTCGTGGGTCTATTGGTTGGCGCCATGTGGCTGGCGACGGGAGGTGCGGCCCATGCCCAGCCACAACCTGGTCCACCCGCGCCAGACACCGTTGGCAGCCCAACGGCTACTGCCGAAGGCAGCGGCATTGTGCTCTGGGAACCATTGACCAGTGACAAATTCAGCACGGTCGAAAAAACTCTGCTATTAGTGAACGTCGGCGTCGCGCTGGCGGGGTTGTTGTATGCGTTGATGCTGGTCGGCCAGGTGAAGAAAGCCGATCAAGGCACTCCCCGCATGCAGGAAATTGCACATGCCGTGCGTGAAGGAGCCGATGCTTATTTGTTCAAGCAGTTTCGCGTGGTCGGCGTGCTGATTGTGATTATTACTGTGGCACTGTATTTTGCAGCGCAATCTTCCGGAGCGCCGCCAGAAATCTCTTGGGGGCGGGCCATTGCGTTTTTGGTTGGCTCCACGTTTTCCGCGATGGTCGGCTTTTTCGGCATGCGATTGGCCACCGTCGGCAACTTGCGAGTGGCCGCTGCCGCACGCGATAGCTTCGGCGGCGCATTGCAATTGGGTTATCGCACCGGCACCGTTACGGGCATGTTGACCGATGGCCTAGGTTTGCTCGGCGGCTCGATCATCTTCCTGGCATATGGCGAAAACGCCTATCAAGCGCTGCTCGGCTTCGGCTTCGGCGGCACGCTGCTGGCTTTGTTCATGCGTGTCGGTGGAGGTATTTACACCAAGGCCGCGGACGTCGGCGCTGATCTAGTCGGCAAGCTGGAAGCCGGCATTCCCGAAGACGATCCGCGCAACGCCGCCACCATTGCCGACAACGTGGGAGACAACGTCGGCGATTGCGCCGGCATGGCGGCCGACATTTTTGAAAGCTACGAAGTTACGATTGTCGCCGCCATGATTTTGGGCATCGCCAGCTTCGGCCACAAAGGGGTAATTTTTCCTTTGTTGGTGCGGGCCATCGGCGTCGTGGCCAGCATCATTAGCACGTACAGCGTGAAGGCGGGCGACAAAGGCACCGCCGCGGAAGCCATGAAAAGCGTCAACCGCGGCTTCATCATTGGCTCAATTCTCAGCATTGTCGGCTTCATGGGTTTGGGTTTGTTGTACCTGCATTTCGAGCCCGCTTATTTGCAGCAATACACACAGGCGGTTCCTGGCTTTCCTGGAGCTACCGCCGATAACGTCACCGCTGGCCTGCCTATGTGGGCGACATTCGGCGTGGCCGGCCTCGACATGCGTCCGGCATGGACGTGCCTGATTGGCATCATTCTCGCCGTGCTTTTGAACAAATGCACGGAGTATTACACTGGCACGGAATACTCGCCGGTGAAAAGTTTAGCCAAGAGTTGTCAAACCGGCCACGCCACCAACATCATTCAAGGTTTTGCCGTCGGTTACGAAAGCACCGTGGCTGCCGTGCTCATTATTGCGGCTGCCATTATGGCTAGCGCTCTGGTTTATTCCGGCACCACGCCCACCTTCATTGCGTTTGGCGTGGCGATGTGCGGCATCGGCATGCTTACGCTGACGGGCAACACCATTTCGATGGACGTGTTCGGTCCCGTAGCCGACAACGCCAACGGCATTGGCGAAATGGGTTACGATAAAGCCGCCATGGGCGAAGCCAAATACAAAGAGGCGCGCCAAACCTTGGCTGACCTCGACGCGGTGGGCAACACCACCAAGGCCATCACCAAGGGTATTGCGATTGGCTCCGCCGTGATTGCGGCCGTATCGCTGTTCAGCAGTTTCATTGTCACCATCGGCTCCGGTGGCAAAGGGGAAGATAAAGGCATTCCCGAGACCGTGTATCACGGCGTCGCGGCCATGCTCACCGTTTCCAACCCGACGCTGTTCATCGGCCTGCTCATCGGCGGCGCCGTGCCGTTCTTGTTCAGTTCGATGACCATCCGCGCCGTCGGCCGGGCGGCATTTTTAATTGTAAAAGAGTGCCGCGCGCAATTCCGCGATAAAGAAATTTGGGAAGGAAAGAAAAAGCCCAACTACGGCCGCGTGGTGGCCATTTGCACCGGCGAGGCGCAAAAAGAACTCGTCGGACCCGGTCTGCTCGCGCTATTTGTGCCCATCATCGTTGGCTTCGGCTTGGGCGTCATCGGCTTGGCTGGATTTTTGGCCGGCATCATCGTGTCAGGCCAGTTGCTGGCCGTGTTCATGGCCAACGCCGGCGGCGCGTGGGATAACGCCAAGAAAACCGTCGAAGACGAACCACGCGACATGGAAAAGAACACCGGCAAGGGGAGCGAAAAGCACAAGGCCGCCATTACTGGTGACACAGTGGGCGATCCGCTCAAAGACACCGCAGGCCCGGCCATCAATCCACTCATTAAAGTGATGAACATGGTCAGCCTGCTGATTATCGCCCTGGTGTTGCCCTATGATAAGAACGCCATTGGGGTGCTACAGGGTTTGGGCGTGACCGGCCTGGAAGTGAAACCGCTCGACGGCTTCTTCTGGATCGCGGTCGTGGTCAGCGCCGTGGCGCTCATTTGGGCTGTGTGGCAATCGAAGCGCGATACGCCTGAAATGGCCGATAACTAACGGTTCGTTATCCGCCGCGCTTAAAAAACTGCACCGCCCGTTCATGCTTTTGGGCCGCGGCTCGGCTGTTGAACGTGCCCAGGTTGCGGCGCTTGCCGGTTTTCGGATTTTTCTTCCGCGAATACAGCCGGTAATGTCCGGAACTTAGCTTGCGAATCATGGTTCGGTTCCCTGGAATTTGTGAAGCCCTGGTAACTCAAGCCGCAATTCTCAGGCCGGACCTCGCCGCAGCGGCAAACTTTTGCTTGCAATTCTCCGGCATTTTGGTTTACAATCGCCGCAGGAAGCGAGAAGTGGGTTCGGGGTTTTTGCTTCTGTTCAGGATTTTTTATTTGCTGACAAAACTCCTCCTTTCTGCGCATCAAGCTGTGACGTTTGCCCGAAGTTTTCCGAGCGATTCACAGCCGCGGGGGGACAGAATGCTTCCGATTTACGTCCGCCCATGGGAATTGTTGGCGAATACATCAGAGGTTAGGGATTAGGGGATGGAGGGTAGGGACAAGTGTCGACACGGCTCGTGCCGGCAGGGTTGCTAGGGTCGAGCATAGCGAG
>DASRSD010000070.1 GCA_035656635.1 Pirellulales bacterium | reverse complement strand
AGTTATTTGCGCCCGCGCCCAGCCCCAATTCCTGTTTCGTCATCCGTTCCGGAAGAGCTCTGACGCCAGTTGGTAGGGCGATTGGCCGGCGACTACGGAATCGACGTGATTGGCAGGCGTTAATGGGCGGTACAGGACTCGAACCTGTGACCCCAAGCTTGTCGAGCTTGTGCTCTAACCAACTGAGCTAACCGCCCGAAAGCGTTCTATTGTAGCCCGAAAAATATTTTCGTCGACTGTCGCCCGCAATGCCAGAATTCCTTAATGACCAATTCAGAAAAGGGCCGCGAATGAACGCAAATGAACGCGCATGAGAATCGGAAGGGGACAATCTCGGTCGTCGCCTAATTTGAAGAAATGTAGCGGCGTCTGTCCCTAGACGCCGGCGGTTTTCTCGAACAAAAACGGCTGAGGACAGCCGTCGCTACATCGCTGAGCGGCCAAATTAGGTGACGACCACAATCTCAGGCCATTTGCGTTGATTCGCGTTTATTTGCGGCTACTTTTGCCTCTGCTCGGCGGTGCCCGTGATCACGGCCACCTGAATGAAATTAAACTCGCCCAATCCCAAAACTTAACTCTGCTGCTCTGCAGGGCGGCCGGTCCGCGGGCTATTCTTCGTCGTATTTTTCCAGCTTCGACTCCGTGTGCCGGCCGGAGGAGCGGACCACAATAATCAACGCCAGCGCCAAGCAGAGAATGACCACCAGCGCCGGCACCGTGTCGCCATGCGGGCCGTTAAGGGCATTGGCGGTATCGGCGAGAGCGGTTTTCGGCAGCAAGGCGGTTGCGGAGGCGATCAACGCCGCCGGCAACGCCCACTGGCGGCAAACAAATTGAAAGAATGCACTATGCATGGGAGTGGGCCAACGGCGAGACAGCAGGTGTAATCAAAATTTGCGGCTGGCATTCAGCCAGCGTCATTCTACCACGCCGAGAAAAAGGAAACAGCCGGCTCCGGGGCCATCGGCGGCGGATCGGCGGGACAAAAAAACTCCTCCACGGGAGCGGCGGCCGAACGAAATTCACGGGTGGGCATAGCCAGCGTGTCCCAGGCCGCCGAGATGCGATGGGCGCGAACTGCATAATCGGACAACGTGATGCCCACGAAGCCATACAGCCGGCCGCTCCTTTCAAATAGCTTCGCGGCGGGGACCGGCGCGCGATCGCCGACCACTTCGTAGGCGAACACAAACAGTCCGCTGAACGACGGGCCGAACAAACTTTGCCAGGCCGTGAGACTGCGGACATCGTCCTGGGTCGACCAATTCTTCCAATATTGCTTTTGCTCGCCGGCCGGAAAGCGGCGCCCTTTCACGTCGACCAGCCACGAAGCTCCCCGCGGCGTGGAGATGATGAAATCGAGGCTTTTCAACGACGCATTTCCCAACAGGGCCCGCTTTTTCTCGTCGACGGCCACATAAGGAATGTGATGGCAGCGCAAAAACTCCTCGAATGCCGCTTCATAATGGTTATCGCGCTTGGCCATGCCGGCCATTGTAACACGAGTCTGTCGCGGGCCAATCAGCAACCGCCGGCGACTGAACCAACCCTGGGCAGCACTCTGGGCTAGGAAGATTTCCGCTAGGGCTTTCACGCGGGGAATGACAGGAAAAAAGGGCGCTTTAGGTCCCAGTCATATTCCCACTAGCATATTTCACTCGTCCTATATAAACTACTCATTCTGTTTAGTTTAGATTACCGGAAAATATTCACTATTTTATTTCTTTTTTCATAAGGGTTGAGCCATGAAATCTGCAATGTTGAGCCGTCAGAATTTGAAATTTGAAAACTTAGAGTCGCGGTCGATGCTCGCCGGGAATGTGGGCGTCACCCTCTGCAACGGATATTTAGCGATTTGCGGCGATGCCAAGGGAGATCAACTGGTGGTTCATCAGCTCAGCTCCGGCGATTGGTGCGTGACCGGCCTGGGCGGCACCAAAATCAATGGACAAAAGTCGGCCACGTATTGCGGAGTCGATTGCATTTCCATCAAGACTTTGGGAGGCAACGACATCATCGGCGTGGCGGGGGGCTGCCTTTCCGGTGGATTGAGTATTGATACCGGCGCGGGAAACGACGTCGTGGCCATCGCCGGCTTGCAGGCTGACAGCGTCAATGTGTGCACCGGCGCCGGCAACGACGCCTTGGTCGTGGCCGGATTGAAAACTTGCTGCGACGCTTGTTTCGATACCGGTGATGGAAACAACATTGCCCTGTTGGCCGGAATTAAAGCCAAAGACATGAGCTTCTGCTCCGGCAAAGGCACCGATTTCGTCGGGCTGGCCGGCGTGTGCGTGGATCAGTGCTTGTCCGTCAACACTGGGGCCGGCATCGATCTGTTGGGCGTCATCAGTTGTTCCGCAGATTCCGCCAAAATTTGCGGCGGCGCCCAGGCCGGCAACGTATTGGCCACCGGTGGAAACAAGTTCGGTTCCTGCTCCTCGGATTTCAAACTGACGTTGAAAATGGATCCCATCGTCAAGAGCCTGGACGCTACCTTCAAGACGGTGCAAAAAACCGTGCTCACCGCCCTCAGCGGGTACTCCAGCTCGCCAGTATTCAATATTTAACGAGCGAGCATCATTGAGCGAGACAGGCATCATTGAGCGAGCATCATTGAGCGAGACAGGCCACGGCGCATGGGTGCGCCCAGACTTTGCCTGACTTGAAAGCTCGCCGGAATTAACCGTTGCTGGTGGTCAACGTTCGCCGCAGGGCAGCGATCAGCTCGGCGGTGCTGTCGGTCAGCGGCACGGTTTCGCTGGTGGTGGTGGCCAAATTTTTGATCTGAATGTTGCCCGCGGCGAATTCATTTTCGCCGGCGACCAAAGCCACCCGAAAGCCGCGGCGGTCGGCGTATTTGAGCTGCTGGCCCAGTTTTTTTGCTTCGGGAAACACTTCCACGCCGAAGCCGGCAGCCCGCAACTGCGCCGCCAGCCGCAAATAATTGTGCAATCGTTTCTCATCGAAGTAGGGAATGAAAATTTCCGCCGGCGTGGCCACCTTTGGCAGCATTCCCAATTCTTCCATCCCGGCCAGCAGCCGATCTAATCCCAACGAGGCCCCAATGCCCGGCAACTGCTGATTGGTATACAACGCCGCCAAATTGTCGTATCGCCCGCCGGAGCAAATGCTGCCCAAATCGGGCAGGGCGTTGAGAAACGTTTCGTAAATCGTGCCGGTGTAATAATCCAGGCCGCGGGCGATGACCGCATCGATCACCAACTTTGATCCCGGCACGCCACCCGCCTGCACCGCCGAAACGATTTCCGCCAGCCGACCGACGCCCGCTTCGCCCAATTCATTGCCGGCGACCATGTGGCCCAACTGCGACAGCACCTCTTCGCTGGTTCCACGAATTTGTGCCAAACTTAAAAGTTGGTTTGCCTGGTCCTGCGTGGCGCCGGCAGTGGCCATCATTTCCTGGGACACTTTTTCCGGGCCGATTTTGTGAACTTTATCCAGCGCAATCAGCACCGCTTTCGAACGCTCCGCCAACCCGAGTTTCGCCAACAGCCCGTTGAGCACCATCCGGTTATTCACGTGAATGGTGAATTCCTCAAAGCCGATCGCCCGGAGCAAATCGTGGATCACTAGCGCGGTTTCAATATCGGCCACGGCCGAGAGCGTGCCGATGGTGTCGAAATCGCACTGCATGAACTCCCGATACCGGCCTCGTTGCGTGTTTTCGCCGCGCCACACCGTGGCAATGTGGTAGCGCTTGAAGGGCGTGCCCAACTCGGCAAAATGTTGCGCGGCAAATCGGGCCAAGGGGACGGTCAAATCAAATCGCATGCCCACCTCCCGGCCGCCGTGGTCGGTAAAGCGGTACATTTGCTTGTCGCTTTCTTCGCCTCCCTTGCCCGCCAAAATTTCCAAATATTCCAAGGCCGGCGTGTCGATGGGGCTGAAGCCGTAGGAGCGATACACGCGCTGGGCCGTGGCAATCATCCGTTCGCGCGGAATCATTTGCTCCGGCAGGTAATCGCGAAAGCCTTTTAATGTTCTGGGCGTAATCATGGCGGTAGATTAGCAAAGCACCGGCGGCTTGACCAGTTTGATCCGCATCCCCCGCCGGCCGGCTCGATCAGCCCATTTAAGCGAAACGCCCCAACGATTAAGCTATTCGAGAGTGACGCGTCCATTTTTTTAAGGTTCGCAAGATGAAACCGGTGTGGGTGCTGCGGCACGTTGCGCACGAAGGCCTGGGCACCATTGCCGATGCGTTGCGCCGCTGCGAAGTGCCGTTTACCATAATCGACGCCTTCGCCGACCAACCGCCGCAGTTCAATCCCCGCGAACTGTCGGGCCTCATCGTCATGGGCGGGCCGATGAACGTGGACGAAACCAATCGCTACCCGTTCCTGGGCGAAGAAGTGCGTTGGCTGCAACAGACCGTGCAAGCAGAATTGCCGGTGCTGGGCGTGTGCCTGGGTTCGCAACTGCTGGCGAAATCGCTGGGGGCCAAAGTGTACGCCAATCGGATCAAGGAAATCGGCTGGTACGATATCGAATTGTTACCGCCAGCCGCCGCCGATCCGCTGTTCGGAAATCTCCCCTCTCCCCTTGCGGGAGAGGGGTCGGGGGTGAGGGGTGACGCGCAGCCCGGGAGCGCCGCCGCTTCCCAATTCACCGTTTTTCAGTGGCACGGCGATACCTTCGATCTTCCCGCCGGGGCCGTGCAATTGGCCCGCAGTCCACAGTGCGAAAATCAAGCGTTTCGCTTCGGGAAGTCCGCCTATGGGCTACAATTTCACATGGAAGTCACGTCGAAAATCATTGACGATTGGCTGTGCGAAACCGGCAATTGCGGAGAGTTGGCCGAACTGAATTACATCGACCCTGCCGCCATCCGCAGCCAAACCCCGGAAAAACTGCCCTCCATGGAAGCCCTCGGCCGCCAAGTATTCGACCGCTTCGCCCAACTCTGCCGCCCCTACTCTCTACTCCCTAGCCCCTAGTCCCTTCCAGTGCAAGTCACCATCACTGCTGTCGGTCCCGATCACTCCGGCCTGGCCGATCCCATCATTCACCATCTGACGGGGCAGGGGGCGAACATCGCCGAAATCCAAATGTACGATCACGACGAGGCCAGCCTGTTCGCCATGCTGTGCCGCGTGGAATTGGACGCCAAGCATTTTGCCGCGCTCCGTCCGGCGATGGATCAAATTGGAAAACTGAAGAGTTTGTCCATCCGCGTGTGGTCCCCCGAAGTGCGGCCCGCCAAACCGCGCTTGGCCATTTGCACTACCTATCGGCCCGAACCCGCGCTGGCCCTGTTGCGGGCCATCCGCGATGGCCGCGTGCCGGCGGAAGCAGCGGTGATGATCGGCAACCGCCTCAACTGCCGCAGCGTGGCCGAACAGTTCGGCATCGATTGGCACAGCGTGGGCGATGAAAACGGTAATCCCAACGACGAAAAACTCATCGTCGTCTGCGATCAATACGACATCGATTACATCATCCTGGCCCGGTACATGCGCATTCTTTCGCCGGCCGCCTGTTGGAAATACGCCGGCGGTCGCATCGTCAATTTGCATCACGGCCTGCTCCCCAGCTTTCCCGGGATGCAACCCTACCGCGATGCCTACTCGTTCCGCATGCTCACTTACGGGGCTACCTGCCATTTCATTGTGCCGGAGCTGGATGCCGGCAATCAAATCATCTATCAATCCACATTCACCGTCCCGCCGGGCATGAAGTTGGACGAAATCACTCGCCGCGGGCAGGAAGATAACGAGCCGCATTGCCTTGTCGAAGGCGTCCGCCGTGTGGTCACCCGCGAAGTCCGCTTGCACTTCCATCGTGTTGTGGCCCGCACGTAAATTTCCACATAGCCGCGTCTCTCCGAGACGCGGAAGCCAGTCTCGGAGAGACTGGCCTACGTGAAGACATTGCACGATCCCAAAAATTCGCTTGACACCGTCGCACCATCTCGCCATACTGTACTATCACGGTAGTACACATGGTTGGGTGTCCCGCTGCTCCTCGGAAATATCCATTGCCCGGCTCTAACCCCTACTCCCTACCCTCTAATCCCTGCTCCCTCCGCTGCCATGTTCTTCCACATCGATCCGCATAACGGCCTGGCCATTTACGATCAGATCGTGCGGCAGCTCAAATTTGCCGTGGCCAGCGGGGGTTTGAAATCGGGCGAGCTGGTTCCGTCGGTGCGCGAATTGGCCCGCGAGTTGGCGATTAATCCCAACACCATCGCCCGGGCTTACCGCCAGTTGCAGGATGACGACGTGCTGCAAAGCGTGCGCGGCACCGGCCTGGAAGTGGCCACCGGCGCCGGCGAGCGCTGCCGCAGCGAACGCCTCAAACTCATTCGCACTCGGCTCAAGCAAGTGTTTGCCGAAGCCAAGCAAAGTAAACTGAATCCCAAAGAACTTCGCGAACTCGTCGAAAAAGAACTTTCCATGTTACTTTAATCCATTAGCCCCGGGCTCTGCCCGGGGGTTGGAGCGCCCCCATGAATCCCGTCATTCGGTTGGACCAAATCACCAAACGGTATGGCTCCCAGGCAGCGCTCGATCATGTCACGCTGCATGTCGAGCCCGGCACGGTCTGCGCGCTGTTGGGCGAAAATGGCGCCGGCAAAACCACGGCCATTCGCATTCTGTTGGGATTGACCGCGCCCGACGGGGGGACGGCCACCGTGCTGGGCCTCAATAGCACCACCCAAGGACAGGCCGTCCGCAGCCGGGTGGGCTATGTGCCGGAGCGACCCACGCTGTACGAGTGGATGAAAGTCAGCGAAGTCGGCTGGTTCTCCGCCGGCTTTTATCCCAGCGGTTTTTACGAGCGCTATTTGAAGCTGGCGGCCGGTTATCAATTGCCGCTGAAGCGCAAAATCAAACATCTCTCCAAAGGGATGCGGGCGAAAGTTTCGCTCTCCTTGGCGCTGGCTCACGAGCCGGAATTATTGATTCTCGACGAGCCTACCTCCGGCCTCGATACGCTGGTGCGCCGCGAATTTCTGGAAGGCATGGTCGATATTGCCGCGGCCGGCCGCACGGTGTTGCTTTCCAGCCATCAAATTGGCGAAGTGGAGCGCGTGGCAGATACCGTGGCCATTTTGCGCTCCGGCAAGCTGCTGCTGGTCGAGCGGCTGGAAACGTTGAAAGATCAAATTCGCGAGCTGAGTGTTACCTTGGCCGAAAGCGTCAACACGCTGCCCAAAATCAACGGTAAAATTCTTAGCTCGCGGCGGCACCGCCATCAGTGGCAGGCGCTGGTGCGCGGCCTGGGCGAGCCGGAGTTAGCCGCCCTCGGCCAGCAGCCGGGCGTGGAAGAGCTGCGCATTCGCACTCCCAGCCTGGAGGAAATTTTCGTCGCTTATTTGCAAACCTCTCCCTCTCCCTCTCCCTTGATGGGAGAGGGTCGGGGTGAGGGTGCCGCTCCCGATGCGGAGGTCTCCATCCCATGAATCTCTCTCCCTACTGGCATTTGTGCTGGAAGGAATACCGCAGCGTGCGGCTGTTTTGGGTAGCCGTTGTTTTGCTGACGCTGTTCCTGCAGTGGGTGGCGCTGTTCTTTGGATACGCGCACGAACCGGTATTTATTTTCGCGCTGGGTTTTCCCGCCTTGTTTGTCGTGGGTTGCGCCGGCGTGGCGTTTGCCGGAGAGCAGGAAGAAGGGACGTTCGAATGGTTGCGCGCCGCGCCGGTTTCGAGCTGGCAAGTGACGGTCAGCAAATTGACGGTGATCGTTCTGGCCACGCTGGCCATGTACGTGGTGCTGTGGGTGCTGTCGTCCGTGTTCATTCAAGTCCGGCCGCTAGATAGTTCCCAGATTCTGGATGCCCGCGTCGTCTTTGGCGCGGCGGCCTTGCAAGCGCTGGCCTGGGGCATATTTTTTTCCTTGCTGCTGGAGCGTCCGCTGTTGGCGGTGATATTGGCGCTAACCGCCTCTTCGGCCGTGATCCATTTTTTGGCTTCGCAATACAAAATTGGCGAAACAGGTTTTGATTTTTGGCCTTATGTACGTGCCGCGCCTGCCACGGCCCTGGTGGCAGTCGTGCTATTGGGTGTTGATATTGCCTTGGGCCTCCGCTGGCTCCACGGCGGCACGCTAGGCCGAAAACGCGCCAAGCAAGCGGCTAGCGCAAAGATCGCTGGAATTTCTGAACCCTCTCCCCAGCAACCGAGCACGGTCGCCGCGGCGACCGAGCGCAGGGCGGTAGCCACATTAGATGCAGAGGGCAGGGTGGGGGGGAGCAGCATAACAGCTCCAACCTCAATCCAAAGCTCCAACGCCGCTATTCTTCCCTTGCTACTTGCCAAGCGTGACCGTGGCCCAATTTTTACCCGGCTGTTGTGGCACCACTGGCGGCAATCGGGCGTGCTGATGGCCAGCCTGGCTGGTTTGATGGTTCTGACAGCCATCCTCAGCATGCCGTCGATCGGCCAGGCCTTCTGGGGGAATATGGGCCGGTCCAGGAATCTCGACTACGTGTTCATTCCCATGACCATCTTTGCTGCCCTGATGGGCTGCTTTGTGTTCCTCTCGGATCAGTCGCGGCGGCAGTTTCGTTTTTTTGTGGAGCATAACGTGCCGCCGCGTTTTGTGTGGCTCAGCCGGCAAGTTTCCTGGATCGCGGTGCTGGCTGGCTCCGTGCTCCTATTGGGAATTGTGCTGCAAGTCGTGATCCTGACCGTGCAGCGATATTGGTGGGGCTACCAAATCCGCAACGGTGATGCCGACCTGCCGCCGCTGCTGTTGGGCTTCACCATCATGGTCGTGGTTTACTCGGCCGGGCAATTTGTTTCGATGCTCGTTCGCAGCACCGTGCTGTCAGGGTTTTTCGGCCTGCTGCTGGCCGTTGGGCTGTGTTTTTGGGTCGTGATGATGTACGGCATGCAAGTGCCGTTTTGGTGGTCGGTATGGCCCATTCCAGTAGTTCTGTTATTTGCCACCTGGTTGCGGGCGCCCGATTGGGTTCGCGAAAATAATCGTCCGCGGGCGTGGCTGAAATTGGCCGCCGCAGTTCTGATTCCGGCTACGGCGATGGCCGTTGTGTTGCCGTGGTTTCGTGTGCATCAAATTCCGGATTATTTGCCCGGCTTTAAGCCCGCCGAATTCCTAGCGCAAATTACGCCGGAGGGACTGGAGACTGCGGAGATGTATCGCCAGGCCACCGTTTATGGGAGCGAAGGAAATACATTGATGTCTCCGTTGGTTACGGCGACGGGCCCCCTGTCACGTTCGGAACGAAACTGGCTGCAAGAGAATTCCGCCTGGGTCGACACGTTGGTCGCAGCCAGCCAGCGGCCAACCTGCCACTTTGTAAATCCGGCCGAAACAAAATCGTCCGGACTTACGCCCGATGAGGCCAACTTTGTCGCGCTGTTGTTATACAGTGGACGGCAAATGGAATCTGACAAAAAAATGGATGCCGCACTGGACCGTTATTTTGACGCGCTGAATATTGTGGGCCAATTTTCCGGCGTCAAGCTGATGTCGTACCGAACGGTTCCTTTGTCGAAATCGGTCTTCAACTGCATCGCGCAGTGGGGAGCGCAAGCAGGCCAAACCACGGAGCGGATTCGCGCCGCCATTGCCCGGCTGCAAGCACTCGACGCTGACTTGATGCAGCCCGACAGCCGGAATGTTTATTTCCAGTTGGAAAGCCAATTGATGACCGATTACATCTTGGCACAGCGAATTATTGGCGGCGACCGGGATATTTGGCCGGATTTTTATATCGGCCGTTTGCCTAACACCGGCGAAATTATATGGACCATGCAGCCCTGGGAACGGGAGCGGGCCGGGCGGCTGCTGAATTTGATGACCCAAAACGATCTGTCGCGCATGCAGCAGATTCATAGCGAAATGCAGATGCAATTAGACTTAAACATTTCAGCGCATAGTTTTGCACACCGATCCAGCCCCCTCGGCGATTACGGGGTCGAGAAATATTTGCCGCTGACTTATCCGGGGCCGTATTTTCACGAGCCGGGAACTTTCTTCTCCCTCAATTGGCAAGGTTGGGATAACGGCACTTCGCAGCAGGCGGCCCAGTTGCTGAAAACCACGATCCCCAATTTGGACCGCATTGGCGAACTCGGCTTGCAGGCGGCCCTCGAACTGGTCGATTTTGAAGCCCGACGCCGGGCCGCGATGATTATTCTGGCACTGGAAGCGTATCGGCTGGATCATGGCCGGCTGCCGGAGCAGCTTTCCGATGTGGTGGTGGGCAAGTATTTGGACGTGCTGCCGCCCGATCCGTACTCGGGCATCGATTTTGAATATTACCCCGCGGGCTTGCCCAAGCCCACCACGCCGCTGCAAACGGCTGAGTTTTCGGAGTCCCGAAACAGCTACAACGGGCAGTTAACTCTCGACACGCCTGGCGTGTGGTGCTCTAGCGCATCGTTGATGTTGCAATGGTACAAAGCGCGGCTTCCCGCCAGCGAGGCTGCCGTGCCTGAAGAAGAGAGCATGCAGGCTCCGTATTACACGAGTGCCGGTGGCAACAACAATTACAATTACAACTACAACTACAACGGCAACTACAACTACAACGGCAAGCTTTCGACCCACGAGCAGCTATCGAAAGGCTTGTGGTTCCCGATTCCTGCGGCAGAGAAAAGTGTTAACAGCGAATGAACCGCTATACGCGTTATTGGAAAGTGTGCCATGGCCACTGCTTTGAGTGGCCATGGATGGATTCTCTGGGACTTTCATGCCCACACCGAGCTGTGGGCATGGCACCCGCGCGATACGCAAGCCAATGACCGATGAGCTTACTGCCGGGTGGCT
>DASRSD010000069.1 GCA_035656635.1 Pirellulales bacterium | reverse complement strand
CCGGGTGCGCTCCGACAAATTGCGGCGTGTCAGCGTTTGGGCGGCCTGCGATAAATTGAACCGCACGTCCAAAATCCCCTCGTCCGGACCACACCTCGGACAGGTGGATACCTCCCCTTCGCGGTATGGGGTGCCGCACTGCACGCAAACTAACTCGGTAATCAAGCTCACGGATGATTCCTGTAATTCCGTCGCGAAACCATCTATGGTAACATAAGCGAAACACCTAGCGAATTAGAAAATGCCCATCGGTTACGAACAAGTTCTCGAAAAAACGGTCCGCCGCTGCCGCGAGCGGAATATCGTTGTTCCCACCTTCGCCCAATTGAAGGATCCGGAGAAAATTCCGCCGGCCGTTCGCACACGGTTGGGCAGCGTGGGGCTGAATGAAATCGATCCCGCCAATTTGTTCCGCATTTCCTGGAAGAACGAGCCGAAGCCTAAAGGAGGCGGTTACAACCAGGGAAATTGGGTGGAATTTCCCTCGGCCCTGACCGGCGTGCCTTCGCGCATTGTTGGCCTGATCGGCAAGTATTTTCCCACCGGGGCGCACAAGGTTGGCGCGGCCTTCGGGTGCCTGGTTCCGCGACTTGTTTCTGGCCAATTCGATCCCACCACGCAAAAAGCCGTTTGGCCCAGCACCGGAAATTATTGCCGTGGCGGCGCATTCGATAGCGCGCTGTTGGGCTGCACCGCCGTGGCCATTTTGCCGGAGCAAATGTCGCGGGAGCGCTTCGAGTGGCTGGCTTCCATTGGGGCGGAAGTGATTAAAACCCCCGGCGGCGAAGCGAATGTCAAAGAAATTTACGACAAGTGCTGGGAAATCAAGCGCACTCGGCCCGATTGTGTCATCTTCAACCAGTTCGAAGAATTCGGCAACGCCGCCTGGCACTACCATCTGACCGGCGGCATCGTCGACGAGATTTTTCGCCGCATAGCCCAGCCGGGCCAGCGCCTATCTGGCTATATCTCCGCCACTGGCAGCGCGGGCACCATCGCCGCCGGCGATTTTCTGCGCACCAAATATCCGGCCGTGCGCGTGGTAGCGACCGAAAGTTTGCAATGTCCGACGCTATTGCAGTGCGGCTTTGGCGACCATCGCATTGAAGGCATTGGCGATAAGCACGTCCCCTGGATTCACAATGTGCGCAATACCGACGTGGTGTGCGCCATTGACGACGAGCAATGCCTGGCCCTGTTGCGGCTATTCAACGAAGACGCCGGCCGTGCGTTCTTGCAGAAACAGGGGGTCCCGGCGGCGACGGTCGACCAGCTCAAGCTGTTGGGCATTTCCGGCATTTGCAATTTGGTGTCGGCCATCAAAACGGCAAAGTTTTTCGAGATGAACGACCGTGACGTGCTGTTTTTGCCGCTGACCGATTCGCTGGAACTGTACGGTTCCCGCCTGGAAGAAATGCAGCAACAACATGGCCCGTACACCGAACTAAACGCTGCTCGCCATTTCGGCCGCTACCTGGAAGGCATCGGCGCCGACACCATGCGCGAGCTGGGCTACCAGGACCGCAAGCAACTGCATAATTTCAAATACTTCACTTGGGTCGAACAACAACAGCGCACTGCCGACGATCTGCGCCGCCTGTGGGACCCCGACTTCTGGACCGAAATGTTCGCTCAAGTTACGGAGTGGGACCGCCAAATCGAAACGTTTAATAAGGCCGTTGCGGCTGCATAAATCACCAACCGCTCTGGGTGCCGGTTTGTCCGGCAGTGCCCAACCGAAATTTGCTTGCACGTTCATTTTCAAACCATCGCTTTTATCATTCCCCAATCCGCATTCCCCATTCGATTTGTCAACGTTCTCCGCTTCCGCGCGACCACCGGTCGCGGCTTGATACTGATCACTGAACCCTGCCTACTCACTTACTCACCACTCACCCCCCGCCCATGTCCGACACCATCAAACCGCTTCTCGATCGCCTTGCCGCTTTCAAACCGTCGCTCCATCAAAAAGATTTCCTCCTCACCTGGGAGCGCACCCCGGACGATCTGCACGCCACGCTGGTGGTAGCCGAGGCGCTGGAAGAAATGTACCGCGCCAACATCAGCGCCCGCGTGTTCCACGGCGGGATTGCGGTTTCCAATTTTCGCGATCAATCCACCCGCACCCGGTTTTCGTTTGCCAGCGCCGCGGCCTTGCTGGGCCTGCCGCTGCAAGAGCTGGACGAAGGCAAATCGCAAATTGCCCACGGCGAAACGGTGCGCGAAACCGCCAACATGATTTCGTTTGTGGCCGAGGCCATCGGCATCCGCGACGATATTTTCCTGGGCGAGGGGCACAAATACATGGTCGAAGTCGCTGCCGCCGTGGAGGAAGGCTTCCGCGAAGGCGTCCTGCCGCAGCGTCCGGCGGTCATCAACTTACAGTGCGATTTAGATCATCCCACGCAATCCATGGCCGACCTCCTGCATTTGCAAAAAACCTTCGGCTCATTAGAAAACCTCCGGGGTAAAAAAATCGCCATGACCTGGGCGTACTCTCCTTCCTACGGCAAGCCGCTGTCTGTGCCGCAGGCCATCATCACGCTGATGACCCGTTTCGGCATGAACGTGGTGCTGGCCCATCCGGAAGGCTACGACCTGGTGCCCGAGACCCTGCAAACCGCCGCCCAGCACGCCAAAGCGTCGGGCGGAACCTTCGAGCACGTCCACAGCCTGGAAGAGGCGTTCACTGGCGCCGACATTGTCTACCCGAAAAGCTGGGCTCCGTTCCGCGTGATGCAGGAGCGCACCAAAATTTTGCGCGCCAAAGAAAACGACAAGCTCGCTGCGCTGGAAAAAGACGCCCTGGCCAATAACGCCCGTTTCAAAAGCTGGGAGTGCACCGAAAAGTTGATGACAACGACAAAGGGCGGCAAAGCGCTGTACATGCACTGCCTGCCGGCCGACATCACGGGCGTCAGCTGCAAAGAAGGGGAAGTCGCCGCCACGGTGTTCGAAAAACAGCGTCTGGCCACTTACCGCGAAGCCAGCCACAAACCGTTCATCATCGCCGCCATGATTTTGCTGACGCGCTTCCCCAACGCGGGCGAAATTCTTAGTGGGCTCGCCTCCCGCAAATCCCCGCGGCGAGGATTTTGACTACTGCTTGCATTGCTAAACACTATGTATTATGCTTTTACATTGGGGGGGGGGAGGGGTGGATCCCCCCACCTTTTTAGGAGGCAAAAATGCGTGTTGCTGCAGCTGTTTTGATCATGGTCGTCGCGTTTATGGACTTTTTCGCGGGAGCATATTATTTAGTCGGTGGCCGAGTCGAAAATTGGTTCGGACACGGAGCAGCTATGGTAGATGAAGATGAAACCGCTGCGGTGCTCCTCGTCCATGGCTTGGAAAGGTCGGCTCTGGGATCGTTGTTTCTAGTTCTGACAGGATTAGCGATTGCCACTGGCGTTGAACTACTCCGAAGACAATCTTCGGGTTTGGTAATTTGCACCGGTTTATTACAGATTCTCGGAGACGCAGGAAGCGTCTACCTGCGTGGAACCGTTCACGGTACAAACCTTGTGGCATTTATTGCGTCTGTGCTGATAATCATCGTGGCACTTTCCCATTCCTATCACCAACCTTCATCCGGACTGACATCCACGGCTGCATCATGAACAAGCTGTATTGTCCGCATTGCGGATCGCCCATTGAGATTAACGATGTCGCCGTCGTCGAGATCCAATGCCCAGCCTGTCATCGCCACTTCCACCTTGAGCATCGGTCGCATACGTCTGCCTCATCAACTGAAGTTCCAATCACTGCTCCGTCGGCAAGCGTACCTATCCCCACTACAAGCGCTGGCACAGTATCGGCAGCGCCCGCCCGACCTCGTCGCGTCTCGCGGCGAATGTGGATTATCGGCGGCATTGCTGTAGCGGTCATCTTAGTTTTGGCTATTCCCGCATTTCAGGCATCACACGTCAATAGCGCGCTCGCCGCACAGTGGCAAGAAGGCCTAAACGCCGATAAACAAACGCTATTCGACGATCTACATTTTTCCTTAGGTGGCACAGCGACCAGTGTTTCGGTTGACGATCTGACGATTGATTCCTGGAAACCTGGACATTCTGGCAATACTTCAAACGACGTCCAAGCCGTGACAGTGCGTTTTACCTTATATTGGCAAGGCAAAGTTGAACATCGCCCGGACCTTAACGAATCGATCGGCTACACCAAAGTCGAGGTCAAATACAATTATGAGACTGATGCCGCCAGCTTACGAGTGCTAGACACCAATGGACACCTCAAAGAAGATCTTAACCGTGCTATGGAAAAGGCCGCTTTTGATTTTGGCCGACAAATCGGTAAACAAATAATGGGCCAATAATATCTGGACGAGTACTTGCGCGCCGGGCGCAACTGCGATTTGCAGAGAGTCACTTTATTCGCCGCACCTGCTGCGGTTGAGAATCTCTT
>DASRSD010000068.1 GCA_035656635.1 Pirellulales bacterium | reverse complement strand
AGTTATTTGCGCCCGCGCCCAGCCCCAATTCCTGTTTCGTCATCCGTTCCGGAAGAGCTCTGACGCCAGTTGGTAGGGCGATTGGCCGGCGACTACGGAATCGACGTGATTGGCAGGCGTTAATGGGCGGTACAGGACTCGCACTTCATTCGTTTTTCTCGAGTGAAACTAGGGGCGTTTAGAAAACCGCAGCGAAATCCGCAGCGATTTTAAGTGTCTTCTCAGCACGCTCTTGGCTCAGGGGCGTCTTCGCATCGCCGCTCCCATCACCGTTGCAAAGCTAAATGATCTTGTACAGCGACCATTTTCGCTCGGCGCGATTGGCCTGCGGGACCACAGATATGCCAAAAATCGAGTAATGCGAACTCGGTAAAAGGTATGCCAATCTGAGACGAGTATAAAATGCCGGTTCTTAGCTGTCTAGTTAGAAAAGAATCCCGCCAATTTGTGCTTGCGTCCGTCGCACATTCTTTAGGAATAGTAGTAGCCGGTTGAAAATTTCCTCTCAGCTCTCGGCTTACAGAGTGAATTTTCGCGGCGTCCGGTACATATCTAATAGGACCATTATGGTTGCCATTTTGGCAGTTTTTAACTAAGGAGACCCATCGATGCTTACTTTGGCCGAACTACTCCCTGAAAAGAAAGCCCATGTTCGCTGGTCCGAGGATGAACTAGATCAACTGGCAGAAGCAGCCCATTCCAGGCGATGCCAATACCCCGAACATCATATCCTGGAGATTGTTCGGGACTGCCAGAAATGCCTACCGCCGGACCGTAGGCGAGAGATTCGCAATAGCCACGAAATCAGCGCCATTCTCAGGCGAATTCGGGGCAAGGATAAGCAGTTCAAAGAATCGTTGCATGAATTAAGCGTGGAGAACGCACAGCTTCGTGATACATGCGATGGGCTCCGCCGCAATAGCCCAGAAAGCATCCTACGAGAGATTGGCGACGACGAGATTGTAAGAAGATTTGGTAGTCGAATCTTACACCTAATGTCGCCGGCCGACATTGCAGCCGTCTTCGAGCCCAATGAATTAGTCTGGGCTTTTCATGCCGAGCAATTGGCCGCTCTCGCCCATCAACGGCTTTTTGAAGAAATCCTGGACGCCAATCGGCCTGTTTCACCGATCACAATCCCCACAATCGTCATTAGTGGAGAGAAGCGAGTCATTCGGCCTAAGCTGCTGATTGTGGGGCTGCAACCGGAGCAAGCGCCGCGAATCCGCACGGTCTTCGAGAGACGTGCGGATTTACTGTTTATCAATTCCGATAAACTTTCATCGATCGCAATACCGAACGCTGATCGCATCGTTCTGCAAACGAAGTTTCTCAATAAAAACGTTCGCGGCACGATTTTTCAAAAGTCTGACCCCAAGAAGATTATTCAAAATTTTGGCGGGACGACGAGCTTGGTACGCCGTGTTGAAGATTTGTTACTGGAACTTGAAGCCAGTCGGCCGTGACCCACCGATTGCCAACGCTGAACGTCAACAGCCGTTGGAGCGGCCGACTGGTCCTAAGACCCTTATTTGCCGGACGAAGAAAGCGAGGGTCAGATAGTCCGCAAGCCTAGTTGGCCAGTCGACTCGGAGAGGGTCGACTGGCTTTTTTGTTGCCATGTAATGCCGAACTGCTCTTGCAAGCGTGCGAGATCAACGGCGAAACGTTCTCGCAAAGTATCGACCGATGGTATGGCCGCTTTCAGATACTCACCCTCGTTTTGTGGTTTGAGGTCTGCAATCCGTTGCTTTTTCAACTCTAAGAATTCGGTAACTAGATCAACGGTCGCTTGTGGATGTGCGAAAAAATCTTCGGATTTCAGAAGTAGAATCTGAGAGTAGTCAAAATATTGTCGATAAATCCCGAGCTGCTCCGCATATTTACCGCGGGCGACATAAGAATAATGCTGCCAGGCGGATTGCTGCCCAGTCGCGAGCCGTGTTTCCTCGATAGCAATTGCCGTTTCAAACGACAACGGTTCAAAGCCGCGGCTTACTTCGTGGTTGTAATGAGAAAAAGCACGCTCAACGGGCTCGCGAAGTAAAACGATCAGTTTTACCGTGGGATAGGCTAATGCGATGCGCTCCGCAACGTTTGGATGAAACAAATAGTACGGGGTCGATTCGCCACAAACCTTCTTAGTCCGAAAGAACTGCTGATACCATTTTAACCCGTTGCCGTAATAGCTCGTGAAAAAATGCAGCTCTTTTCTCTTGCGGGATTGAATTTGCGAATGCTGGATTAAGTAATGGTATAGTGACGTTGTGCCGCATTTCTGTGCACCGATGATGATAAAATCCGGCCCACTCTTCATACCGAAAATTTCATCATCACTTGGCCGCGCGGATGATTCCAATTCCCGATCAATTGTGCAGACCAGCCCGCTGCGATACCAATCGCTATCAACTGCGAATTCGGATAGTAAAACCTGGATTTGGCAACTGATTGCGGCGGATTTTTGTTTGGATCTCCATCGTGGAACGTCGTGTAAAACTGGCAATGGTCAACGAAGGCACGGAGATTGGTTAAACACTTGGCGATGTCGGTTGTATCTAGGTGAGTAAACAAAGATTGGGCGATGGCAAAAGTTGGTTTCTTGGAGAACTTGCTAAACTCGAAATCTTTGGAGACAACAAACTCGGGAGTTTTCTGCCCCTGCAGTTTTCCTAGCTCATAAGTTAGACCCGCTTGAATCAAGTCTGCATTTTGGTCGATGCCCAAATAACAGCCGGCATCCAAGTAGTTGATAAAATGAATACCACCACGTAATGCTCCACAGCCGACATCCAAAAGAATGTCATTCGGTTGGAGCCCAGCGGTTTTTAGAAAATTGAATTGGAGTAAACCAATGCGTTCCCAAAAACCGCCCACGGTTCGTCTATGTTCCATTAGTGGCCCAATATGGTTCGATGCGGGTAAACATTCAAGCGTGACAGACCCAGATTAGCCGGATGCTGAACCATATTGATGTGCCCAATTGCACCGCTGGCATTCGTCAAAGTGATTGTCACTTCCGTATTCGGCGGCACATACAACGAATGGGGCGGCGCATATGGAGGCATCGACCCAATGAAATGCGTCTGATAAATCAAGGTTGAGCCAAGTGAAATGGTCAAAATGCCAGCGGCCGTGGATATATCATAGCCGGCATCAATCATGTCGATGCCCCGCACTTCTTTTGCCAGGCCCGGCACGATCATAATGACGGATGTATTCGTCGCCGCCGTCGCAGTTTGCGATTGCGTAGCAATCGTAACTGCGGGCGGAACGAATGGCTTAAACTTTTTAGCCAATTGAAACTCCTAGTGACTGAGTACGGTTCGATGCGGATAGACGTTTACACGGGCCAACGCAAGATTGGCCGGATGCTGAACCATATTGATATGGCCAACCGCGCCGCTTGCCGCCGTCAAACTGATTGTCACTGTCGTATTCGGCGGGATGTACAACGAACGCGGAGGGGCGTAGGTTGGCATCGTTCCGACAAAATCCTTGTGATAAACAACCGTCGATCCGATGGTAATCGTCAACGTGCCGGCGGCTGCAGCCGAATCGTAGCCAGCGTCAACCATATCGATGCCACGCACTTCATTCGTTACGGCGGCAAGATTTATATTGACTACCGTATTGGTCGCTGCGGTAGCAGTTTGTGACTGCGAAATAATCGTGTCGGCACTCGGCACGAATGGCTTAAACTTTTTAGCCATTTAATCTCCTTTAGGGGAATTGTTATTAACCAGTAGGGGTAAGGGCCGCGGCGTGGTTAATATGCCGCCGATCGGCCTGAATGTAATTGATTGCTGCGTCATAGCTCTCGGGTGTATAACCCAGCCATTGACAAATGTTGCGGGCCACTTCGCCCGGCGAGTGAATTAAGTCGTCATAAGTGACGGTGAGCTGCCATTGCTTCGGGAACGATTCAAGAAACTCATCGCGGCCGGCGGCGAGCCAGCGTTGATGGTCTGCTAACTCGTCGGCGTTTCGTTTCGGCTCACGCTTTTGTAGGCTCTCAATGCTTTCTTCGATCGGGCGTTCGATTGAAATAACGCGGAGCAAGTCACCCAACACAGACTGCAAGTGTGTCCCCATTCGACATAACATTGGATACTTGCCGCCGGCTAGAGTTTTCTTTCTAAGGGCTTCCTTGCAACGGGGGGCTATCCATTTCCGCAGCGAATCGACGATTTGCTCGTCAGACTGGGCCGGCATACAACTGGGGAACGGGATTGCTTTCTCGCAGAGCCGTGCTAAGCCGTCTGCCTCGAAACCGCAGCTCTTATCCGGGTTGCTGCCATAGTAACCCCCGAGCCGATTACCCATGTGAATGTCAAGATGATGCAGCATCCCCGCCAAAGCGGAACTACCACTGCTATGTAATCCCATCACGGCGACGAAAGCTGGACCTTTGATTTGCGGGGCCGAGCCTACCCAGAATTTATTCAGGGCCGATTTGCCTCCAGAGGCGACAATCGGAGCAACCCAAAACCGATCTTGCTCGAATTCGCGACCGGCAATGTTACTGTATCCGGCCCCTTGACCGGCTAGCCACTGCCGCGGGCAACAAACAACCGATTCATCCTGGCCATGCAACTTGCCCAAATGGTGGTCAACGTGATGCCCATTCGACCAGTTGCTCCAATCCGTTAGATGTTTGTACATCCGCTTAAAAAACTTGCGACCATTGATCGCGTAGGCATGCGTTCGATTGATATTGTAGGCTCGTACAACGTTGCTGTTCAAAATCTTCGGGGGCCGCTTACCGGTAAACAGCAATTGACCGCCGAGATAGGCCATTTCCCAATTCGAGGGGAGTGCCGAGAAAAACTCTTGAACTTTGTTTGTAAAATCCGGACAGAAAGTAACGTCGTCTTCCAGAATCAGGCCGGTGTTCGCCCCCTCGTGGATCAGCTCTTCCAAAATTCGTAGATGCGACAAATAACAGCCCCATGCGCCGGCGCGTCCACCCGTTGCTCCAAACCAATCCGGTGGCTCAAGCTTAGCACCGTCAATCGCTCGGAATCGAACAGGTTGCGGGAAGGGCCAATCCAAGGGGAGCGTCTGCAGGAATTGCTCGTACCGATCTTTTCGCCGGTCGAGATTGATACAATAACAACGTTCTAACATTTACACTCCCAACCCCTGCTTAACCCGTGCAGTTATCTCGGCAATAATCGTGTCCGTTGTTGGGAAGTTAGTAAGCATGTTTTGACAATCGCTTTTCATCTTATCGGTGAGGGCGCGGCTTGCAAGTTTATTGATGAGCGACTTGATATTGACTAGCATCGATTCGGTACACAGCCCATCCGTAGGAATGCCGCCCGCACGTTTGCTCAAAATATTTTTGGTTGTGGGAATCATCATTTAGCCCGAGCCTGGAACTGCCGTTACTGAAACCGATGTGCCGGGCCGGCAAGGGATGCCTTCCAAGTCGGCATAATTCGTTCCGCAAAAGCCCGTTGAACCGATGTAGTATTTGAAATCAGCCGTCTGCCCAGTGAAGTCTGCACACAGAGGCTTTGTCCCCCCGAGACTTTTGGCATATACAAAAGTCCATTCAAAAACACTACCACCAAATGGAAAGCCCATCGTGACGGTTACAAATAACCAATAACCCGCACTGAAGACGACATCGTCGCAGCCAGATTCTTCGCTGGTTAAATGGCAAACTGCCGCATCAATGGAAATTACCTGGACAGCAGCATCGCACGTAAACGCCAGCGGAGCAAAATCATTGCCCGCAGACCAATCGCAACAAGAACTATGGCTGCCTGACGAGCCGAGATCATACGAACCATTCATTGCGGCGCAAGTTCCGCAACCGGTTCCATTGAACGTGATGGTCGCTTGCATCACATCGGGCAAGGTATCGTCGGCACATCCGCCGCATGCTAAGCCCGAACCGCCGCCACTGCCTCCACCACCATGATGGCTACCGCCACTTCCGCCAATCGCACTACCGCCGCCTGGCAGACTGCCTCCGGCGCTTTCGCTACTACCTCCAGAAGTGTTGGACGAGGTTGCACTGCTTGTACCGCTGCCACTTCCGCCAGTACCGGCTGTCGATGAGCCGCTAGACGGCGAGGGGCCGGAGGCCGAACTTTCCCCAAAGCTGCCAATCGAACTCGCACTGCTACTTGTTGAACTACTTCCGCTGCTGCTACCGCTTCCGCTTGCGCCATTTCGGCTGCTCCCGCGGCTTCTCGAGGTTCCGCCCCCCGAGCTTCCCGAGCTGCCACTGCTGTAACTCGAACTGACGACTTCGTTACCTGTACCAATTACATACCAGCGGTTATCGGGGAAAAAAGCGACAACAACCTTACTTCCCTTGGGTAGCGAATCGCCCCTATTGAGCATCCAATCCCAAACCAGCACTAGCTCCTTTGTATTCGTCCAATCCTCAGCCTTCGCAATCTTCTTGGAAGTCTTGCAAGACCAAAGATGCGCCATGGCGCAGTGGCCGGGCGTTAAAGCATCCTGCAGCTTGGCAATGTGGATGCCGTTCCTGGCTTTGAGCTGGCCACTAAAATTAGTGGACAAAGACAGACGCTGAAGCTGCTGAACTTGTCTATCTAAATTGAGTAACCTGGAATCAATCTCTCCCGCAATCAACGATGCTTCCCCAATAACTTACGTGGTTCCGGGGAAAAGAAAGTTCCGTCTAACTCAGCGAATTGAGTCTTGATCGTATGGGAATTTCGTTTGAGATCGATCACAATTTGTGTGACTACCGAATTGAGAGTGCGGCCATTACTATTGGTAATGAGCTGGCCGAGTTGCACTTGCGGCACAATATTCTTGAGTGTGACATCATACGCCTTGCGTGGCGTATTAAACCATTGGAAAGCGACCTTGGCTACGTCTTGGAGCATCTGAGTATCATCGCGCACTAGTCCGCCGTTGGATTTAACGAGTTGCCCTTCCGGGTCTAGCAGTACAACTGTGTCTGGTAAAACGCGATCTTTTCGAGCATTGGGGATGTTGATTACTTTGACTTCAAACTGATCCCCGCTTGTCGCCGGATCGGTCGCCGGCCATTGCCCCTCTGCGTAGGCGTCACCGATTAAGAATAACGTGAATTGGAGATCGTGATAATCAATTTTCTGTGTATAAAACTGTCTCCCCCATGTTTGACAATCAGCGTCAATGAGTGTGTATGTTCCTTCGCCATCGGGGCCAATGTCGTTTGAGACTGGCGCGCCATCTTTATTAGTTGGGTTATAACCAAGTTTTACATCGCCGGCCCCGAGAAAAAATTGGGGCATGCCGCTGGCGTGCAAGATTATCCCAAGCCCCTCATCTTGCGTTCTTAAATCAATCGACCATTCTCGTTGATAGAGTGGGAACTTACTTGGTGCATTTAGGCGATCTATGTATTTATATCTGTCATCCTTGATAAACCCAAAGGCGTCTAAGTATTCTGGATGGCCGTTGTCGGGGAACTCAGGATCAGGCCCATCGTCTTTGATTTTATTTTTTGAATAATCGTATCCTTCACGCAAAGGAAGTTTGTGATGAAAACGAAGGCCAGGTATCCAAAAAGGCAGCGACTTTGTGTTATCAGTGGGGTCGGGAAAAATAATCTTAGAATCAACTTTGCCATCCCAATCGTCAGCTAAAGTGAAATAAGAATAAACTTTTCGCAGCGTGAAATCGGCTCTCACAGCTTCGTTTGCGGACTGCTGAGTTTGGAACGTTGCATCAGCGGCTTTGTAGCTTTTATGCTTACTTGCCCCTCTCAGATACTTCTCTTCGTCACTCTTATTCCAACCTCCATCAAAATCAGAGCCTTTGATCGTGAAACAGGTACCAATTCGTTCGCCGCGACAAACGACTTTGTCATAGACGTGCGCGGTATCGACTTTCAGGGCAATTGGGCTCTGGACTTGTAGATCAGACTTGAAAGACCAATTATCTTGATTGTCGTTGGCATAGAACGTATCTCCGCCCGGCAATGGGATGTCACTCTCCGCGAACGATTGCACTTGTAGTTGCACAACGTTATCGTCCCGCACTTTCAACCACCACGTTAGACCGCGTTGGCGATCCATTAAGAGCGTCATCACCTCGTACAACGATCTACCGTCCACGCGAATCGCTGGTTCGTACGAGAGAATATTGCGCGTCGCGCCGACGGCATTTACATCGCATTGAATCTTGAATGCACCCGTTACATCCGCCGGTAGCTGGTACGAGAACAGATAATTGATAATATCATACGCGGTCCAGAAGTACGCCTTGACAGGATCGGAACCGCTACCGCTACCACTACCACTCCCATCGGCGGATGTGTCGATGTCGGTCGAGTTAATTGCCAGTGCATCCGCAAGCTGAAGACTCGAAACAAAGATCGGAACGTTTGTTACCGTGCTAATATCCCCATCGCCAAATAAGTTGCCGCTGGCATTGGGAATCTTATCGGCAGTTCGTTCATCCCCTGCACCGAGATTGAAGCCGATAGCACGATGGATCGTGACTTCGGTTTCATCCGGTTTCATCACTGTGCTGGTATCGAGGATCTTTTTGGTGAATAGGTATTCCAGACCCATGCAACGGAATGTCTGGACGTTTCGCGCAGTGTCGCTCCCATTGGCCCCATAAAGATTGTTTACTGTTTCGGTAACGATGCCGTACCAGACGAGAGGTTGCGTTATGCCGCTGCCACTATCAGTGGACGAGTCCTCGCTGGTATCTTGGTCGATCTCGATCTTGATATACTTGTCTTGGAGATCGAGTTCGTCGTAGGAATCGAATACCTCTTTATCTGGGCGAAGCACTCTGGGCGCAGCGTTATAACTCAGCGTAGCCGTGGGTATTGAAGGGGCGGTTGCAAAAACCACTTGGTCGGCATACAGATAGTCGACGGGGCCGTTCCATTCGTGATCCCAATTTGTTCGTTTATAAACGCGATGCGATGGTATTTTTTTCATTAAACTAAGGGCAAACTAAGTGGCTATCGCAATCAATTCCCAAGAACATTCCAGCCACCCATTGCCCCCACTACCGCCGATGCCGATAATAGTGGCAGCGTGCACCAGCTTCACGCCCAAGACTTGGCACTTGAAGCCACGATCATTGCTAGAAACACCGCCCTGAATTACAATGACGGGGTCGCTCGTAATTAAATCTCGATACGAATCAAACGTAGTAACCGCGTCGTTATAATCATCGCAATCGACTTGACTCTGGAGACTAAACTTTTGGCCGCGGCGTCCGGTATCGGTTGCTTCCGTACCATCGACGCCGAGCCGTTGATCGATTTGCAATTCTTGCTTCGGCGGTTCCATATCACCTTTTAAGGCGATGAACGAAAATGTGTCGATCTTATTTTCTGTTGTTGGCATTTAATGAATGAGCCCATCAAAATCCAATGTCCTACTTGCGGCGCACAGATGCTTGCCGGGATTAATTTGGCCGGCCATATTGTGCGCTGTCTTAAATGCAGTCACGATGTTCAAATCCCGAATGTTAATTGCGAAAGCCATATATCAATAAATACCGGACCGGATCGGAACGAAGAACTGCTAACCTTCTCACGACGCCATGATCGACCTGCAACCGAAAAACAAAAGATATTCGCAGATGAACTGGGAATCGAGTATTCAACAGACATTAGTTGTCGCGAATTAAGCCACAAGATTGATTCGGCGTTAGATCGTTACTATGGCGACGCAAATAAAGAAATAGATGCAAGCTTAAAAACACTGCCTCGCTATGGACGAAAGGCAAAATGGATGGGTGTTTAACTGGACCTAAAGATTTGACGTTAGAGGATCTCAGAAATGCGATTTG
>DASRSD010000067.1 GCA_035656635.1 Pirellulales bacterium | reverse complement strand
GCAGGAGCCGACGGTTCGAGTGCGGGCGGTGTACGGAGCCTCGAACGAATTGGCTGATCACTTGTTGAGCGGCGCGCCGGGCGATTTGCTTGTTTCCGCCGAAGCCGCCGAATTGGATCGCTTGGAAGCTGCCGGCCGATTGGTTTCTCGTTCTCGTCGCGTGGTGGCTTCGAACAGTTTGGCGGTCATCGGTCCGCGCGGCGACAAAACCACCCACAAAACCGCGCTCAAGCGATTGGAGGATTTACTCGGCAAAAAAGTACAGCGGGTCGCTTTGGCCGAGCCGGCGTGTCCTTTGGGCGGATACTCGCAATCGTATCTGAAAGCCGCTGGAGTATATGACAAGCTGCTGGCCAAGGTTCTGGAAGTCGATAACTCACGGGCTGTGCTGTCGGCGGTAGTCTCCGGAGCGGCTGATGCGGGGGTGGCGTTTGCCAGCGATGCCCAGCGTTCCGATCGCTGCCGAACGTATTTCCTCGTTCCGCATTCCCAATCGGCGGCGCTGTATGTGGCCGGCTTAATAGAAGGGGGCCAACAACCAAAAGCAGCACGCGCTTTATTGGAATTTATTACATCGGCCGCTGCGGCCAAATGCTTCCGACGCCATGGCTTCCTGCCGGTAAAATCGTGAGCGCTGGCGGCCGAACATTAAGACGGCAATTTCGGATGCGCTTTGAAAAAATCCCATATCACTTGCGTGCCGTCGATGTCGCGGCAGACGGAGCCAATGAGGAACTTGGGAAAATATTGCGGGCCGCCGGGCCAGGTGTGGCCGCCCCCTTCGATTTTGTACAGCACCACTTCGGTCCCGTTGCGGCCCTGGCCGTAAGTAAATTGTTGAATCGTGCAGCCATCATCGGGATTGACGTCGGGCAATGATTTTTCCACGGCAGTCGGTTCACAGCCATTATTTTGCACCCACAGCTTAACCGTTTCGTTGGTGGCGATCACTTTGCAACGGTCACCAAGATGTCCTTCGCCCACCAGGCCACCGTTGTACGGCACCAGTGGATCTTTGGTCCCTTGCAAAATGAACACGGAGACCGGCTCCGACGGTTTGAATTGTTTGTAAAACGGATCGGCAATGCTGCCGACGACCGGCGCAATGGCCGCGATTTTATCGGCGTGATTGGCAGCTAAGTAGTTCGAGAAAATCGCCCCGTTGGAAATGCCCGTGGCATAAATGCGCTGCGGATCGATTTGGTGTTCTTGGCCAATGGCTGCGAGCATAGCCATCACAAAGGCCAGATCATCGACATTTTGACGCGCGGCCGCTGTGGAAGTATCGCCGCGCCCATCGTTCCAACTTTTATCGATTCCCTCGGGGTAAGCCACCAAAAAATGTTCCTGGTCGGCGAGCTTGCTGAAGCGGGACAAATACCGTTCCATGCCCAGCGCCGTGCCGCCGCCGCCGTGGAACACCAACACCAGCGGGACGGGTTTGTCGGCCGACAAATCGGGCGGCACGTGCAGATAGTAAGTTCGCTGGCGGCCATCCACGGCAATGGTTTTTTCCAGCGTATTTTCAGCAGGCTGAATCAGCCTCGCGGCAAATTGCGCCGCAGCGGAGTACGCTTTCCACCAGGCGAGCATGATTACCGTGAATGTTAAAGCCAGCATTGTTCTTTGCCCCAACCGCACGGTTCCAATCGTGACCATACTGCCCCTTCGCTAAAATTAGCATGGGAAAGATGCGACCATGCGTGCATCTGTCTGAAGGGTATTTCGCGACGGCAGCGCGCATCTTGCGAAATTTAGCAACCTCTGGAACAGCGCAGCATTAAACCGCTTGCTCCAGCCGGCCCAATCGTTAGCTAAATTACTTTCGTCAAGCCAGGAATGGCCTGGGGATACATGCCGCCAGGACCGGGGTTAACGGGCATTTTGGCGTCCCAGGAAAATTCCGTGGGCATGATGCTTAGCTTGCTGTTGAAGGCGTCTTCCCAGGAAATTTCCTTGCCGCTGTAGGTGGCCAGGCGGCCCAGGATGGCCGTCATGGTGCTTTTCGCGCCGTAATCGGCTTCGTTGTAGGAGCCGCCGTTCTTGATGGCGGCTTGCATGTCGGCATGCTCGATCTGGTACGGATTGGGCATCGGCCCCGAGCCAGAGTTTTTCCAGTTCCAAGCTTCGCCGCCGTTCACGTTGACGCTGTAACGATTGGCGCCAGCATCCAAGTGCACCGCGCCCTTGGTGCCATGAATGTGTTCCGACACCTGCCCCCAGCAACCGGAAATTTGTCGGCACTGGCTAAACACGCGGCTGCCATCGGCGTATTGAAATTCGACCGCATGGTGATCGTAAATTTCGCCATCGCCTGGCTGACGCGGCACTTGCGAGCCACCCATGCCGACGGCACGCACGGGCGTTTCTCCCTTGAACCAGTTGATGACATCCAAATTGTGAATGTGCTGCTCGACAATGTGATCGCCGCACAGCCACACGTAGAAATACCAATTGCGCATTTGGTATTCCATTTCGGTCTTGGTTGCGTCGCGGTCTTTCTGTCTCGGCGTTGCATGCGGCCGATCTCCGTTCCAATACGCCCGGGCGGCAACGAGTTCGCCAATCGCCCCATCTTTGTAGCGCTTCAGCGCTTCTAAATAACCGGGCTGATGCCGCCGCTGCAAGCCCACGCCGACAATTAAATTCCGCCGCTTGGCTTCTTCATTGGTTTGTAGCACCTTCCGCACGCCGGCCGGATCGGTGGCGACCGGCTTTTCCATGAAAATGTTTTTGTTGGCCTGCACGGCGGCATTGAAATGGATTGGCCGGAAGCCCGGCGGCGTGGCAAGAATCACCAAATCGACGCCCGAATCGATCGCCTTTTGGTAGGCATCGAAACCGACGAACTTGTGATCGTCGTCGACGGCAATTTTGTCGCCGGCCGCCTTTTTCAAGTCGTCGTATTTGGCGTCCAGCCGATCTTTGAAGGCGTCGGCCATGGCCACCAGCTTGATGTTGTTGCCGGTCGACATGGCATCCAGCACCGCGCCGCCGCCGCGGCCGCCACAGCCGATGAGCGCCACGCGAATGGCATCATCGTTTTGCGCGGCGTGCGCCTGCCGGGCAATGCCGAGCGTGGCGGCCAAACCTGCGCCAGCCATGGCCACGCCGGAGGTTTTCAAAAATTCCCGCCGACTGGAATTGGAAGCGGAGTTGTTTGAGGAAGGCAACGGTTGCAAAGGGGAGGACATGGGAAGTACTCCAAGATCGTTGATGGGGGTGGCTGCGGCGACTCCAGTTTAGGCCCAGGGGCGCAATTTCGCAACGTTTTAAAAAGCCGGCACTGGCGGCTGCAGGCCGATACTTCACTTTTACTTCTTAGGCGGCTCGCCGTTGGGCCAAATAATGCGGCCGCCTTCCCCCTCGGCTTCCAGGCCGGCGTCCCAGATTTTTTGCTTTTCCTCGGCCGTTGGCTCGTGTAGCGGACGGCAAATGCGGAAGCCGACAAACTCCGCGTCGGTTAAATACCATACGCTTTGCGGAAGCTGCGGATCGGTGGCTTCCCATTCCTTCTTCGAGGGTTTGCGTGCGGCACTGCGCAAATCGACTGCATCATCTTGCCACGAGCCCCCGCGCACCGGGTGCGGAAATTTCGATTGGGTAACGGCCAATGGTTCAATCGCCGTTTTGCCTTTGAATTGCGCGTAGTAATCGGCGATGTATTGGTCGAGCACCCATTCCGCGACGTTGCCGTGCATATCGTACAGACCCCAGGTGTTCGGCTTTTTCTTGCCGATTTTGTGGTAACTGTCCTCGCTGTTGCCGTCGTGCCAGGCATAATCGTTGAGCTGCTTGGCATCGTCGCCGAACGAATATGCCGTCGTTGTGCCGGCGCGGCAAGCGTATTCCCATTCCGCTTCCGTCGGCAAGCGGTAGTAGCGGCCGGTTTTCGCACTCAACCAGCGGCAATACATGCGGGCGGCGTAGTGCGTCATGCTGATAGCCGGAAAACCATCCTTTCCCATGCCGAACGACATATCGGTATACGGCTTGGTCGGCCGGGCCAAAGCATCGGCCAGCTTGTCGTTGTCGGTGCTTGGCTGAGAGGTAATTTTGCGGCGGTCGATATCGAGCGTGAACATGAACACTTCGAACTCGTCCCAGGTGAGCTCGTACTTCTCCAGCCAAAACGGCTCGATTTTGACTTCGTGCTGTGGGCCTTCGTCGGGCTTGTGGCCGTGTTCGCTCTCGGGGCTTCCCATGGTGAATTTGCCGCCGGGGATGGGGAGCATTTCGAATTTCACATCGGTTCCGCCGATGACGTCAGTGTAGGGCTTCATCTCGGCGGCAGTTGCGGCGGTAGAGTTGGGCATTTCGACAATTGGAGGAGCGGCCGACAACCGATTGGCAAGTAGGCAGAACGCCACCGCAGCCCCAAGTTGCAGACGAGCGTGATGATACACTAGGGTAAGCATGATGAAGCTGCGAAGATGCACAGGCCTTAAGGAAAATACTTTCGTGATGAAGCCGCCGGTTGCCATCCGCCGAATTGTGTTGAGCCTGGCGGCCACGGCGATGATTTTCTGCGCGAATGTTTGCGGCGCACAGCAGGCAAATTCGCTGGTGCGGTTCACGTTCACGGAAAATCACATGGGAGCGCCGTGGAAAATCGTATTGTATGCCGCCGACGAAACGGTCGCAAACCGCGCAGCTCAAGCGGCCTATGCGCGCATTGAAGAATTGAATCGCATTTTGAGCGATTACGACTCCGACAGTGAGCTTAGCCGGTTGAGTGCCACGTCGCCGTCGTCAAATCCTGTGCCCGTCAGCGACGACTTGTGGCATGTGCTGGAGTTTGCCCAAGCGCTTTCAGAAAAAAGCGACGGGGCCTTCGACATGACCGTGGGGCCGCTAACCAAATTGTGGCGACGCGCTCGGCGCACGAAGGAAATGCCCTCGGCCGAACTGTTAGCCGCCGCGCGAGAAGCAACCGGTTATCGTTCCTTGCGGCTCAATTCGGCCATGCACACGGCGCAATTTCGCAAGCCCGGCATGCGGCTCGATGCCGGCGGCATTGGCATGGGCTACGGCGTGGATGAGGCCTTCAAGGTGCTCAAACGAGAAGGAATCACTAGCGCTTTGATTGATGCCTCCGGCGATATTGGCGTGAGCAATCCCCCGCCGGGTAAGCCGGGTTGGCGAATCGGCATTGAGCCCCCTTCCGGCGAAGGAACGCCCAGCCGATACGTGCAACTTTCCAACTACGCCATTACCACCTCCGGCGACGCATTTCAGTTCGTGGAAATCGATGGCCAGCGTTATTCGCACATTATCGATCCGCGCACGGGCTTAGGCGTAACGGGGCATTCGAGCGTGACCGTCATTGCGCCCGATTGTATTACCGCCGATAGTTACACCAAACCGATTTGCGTGTCGGGAGCGGAAGCGGGTTTCAAAATCATCGAAGCCACTCCAGGAGCGGCGGCGTTTGTGCAACGAGAAGTGGCCGGCTCTGACGGCCATAATGAAATCGAAGCGCTCCAAACCCAAAGATTTGCCAAATTCCTGGTTTCGCCTGGGCAAACAAATTCTGATCAACCATAACCGCGCGGATTGAGTAGGCAACAAAGTATGAAATCAAGTTGGCGAGAAAATCCGTGGCTCGTTTGCCTACTTCCCTTTGTGGTGTTCATGTTGGCGGGAAGCCTGGAGCCGACGCCTCCCGCTGCCAGTGGTGCGGCAGGGGAAGTGGGCGCGGGGGGCAAGCCATGGATCGATTTGGGCATTGAATATCGCCATTATCCGCTGCTCTACACCGCGAAAATTGTGCTGACCGTGGCCGCGATGATTTTTGTCTGGCCCGGCTACCGAAAATATGCGCGCCGGCTGAGCTGGCAGGGCGTAATTGTCGGCATCGTTGGCGCGGCAGTTTGGATTGGATTAGCCACCTGGCAACGGCAATGGATGCCGTGGCTGGCCGACAAAACCGGCTGGGAATGGTTCAGAACCATGGGGCAGCGTAGCGCGTTCAACCCACTGGCGGAATTAAGCGCTCAACCAATCCTGGCTTACGCCTTTCTGGCCGTGCGGTTATTGGGATTGGCCGTGGTGGTGCCCGTCATCGAAGAATTTTTTCTGCGCGGATTTTTGATGCGATTTTTCATGGCCGAACGCTGGTGGGAAGTTCCCTTCGGCAAGGTGAATCGGTTGGCCGTGATTGCGGGAACGGCCGTGCCCATGCTCATGCATCCGCAGGAGGCCGTGGCGGCACTGGTGTGGTTTTCGGCCGTAACGTGGCTGATGACTCGCACCCGCAGCATTTGGGATTGCGTGCTGGCCCACGCCGTTACCAATCTGCTGTTGGGCACATACGTGATTGCCAGCGGACAATGGTGGTTGATGTGAGAGAAATTACGGTGCGCGCATGTTGGCGCTGGCGGGCTTCACCGGTTCGGCGGGAGCGCCGTCGCGGAAGGCGCGGCCTGTTTCATACAGTTCCAACCGTTGGTGAATGTGGGCCGTTTCTTTTTGAGGCGCTTCGTTCAATGCTTTGTTGATCGTGGCTTTGGCATCATCGAATTTTCCGGCACTCGCTTGAGCGGCGGCCAATGTATCGAGGTAGCGATAATCTTTGTCGCCGTCCAATTCGATGGCGCGCTGGGCTGCGGCAATCGCTTTTTCCGCATCACGGTAACGCTGTTCGGGGCAAGTAGCCATCAGCCAGGCTGTGCTCAAATAGGCATGGCCGAGTTTGGAATTTAATCGGACGGCTTCGCGGAAATCGGATGCGGCGGCTCCGTACACGCCTTCTTCTCGATAGGCGTCTCCGCGGTTCACCAGCGCTTCGGCATCCTCAGGATTGATTTGCACCGCCCGGTTGTAATCGGCCAGCGCTTCGCGGAACTGCCCCAACCGATAATTCGCGTGTCCGCGGCTGTTGTAAAAGCCGGCATCGCCTGGATTCAGTTGAATGGCTTGGTTGTAATCGTCCAGCGCGCCGGTCACGTCTCCCTGGTCGAATTTGAGCTCGGCCCGATCGAACCAGGCGTTGGCATAGCTTGGGTTGACGCGAATGATCGTGTTAAAATCGGCCAGCGCTCCTTTCTTGTCGCCCAGAAATCCGCGGCTAACGCCACGGTTTTGCACCGCCTTCCACAGCATGGCATCGAGCGGCACGGCGGCTTCAAAATCCTTGAGCGCCAGTTTTTCATTCCCCGCATCCGAGTATTTTTCGCCGCGCTTGTTGAGCGCCCAGGCCTGCAACTTGCGGGCGTAAGCGGCGCTATCGGCGGAGGGGCCCTGGCTCAAAGCATCTTGGCACAGACTAATGATTTGGCTGTATTCGTCCAGCGACTTGGCGGTTTTTGTAAGTTGGTAAGCATCGCGCGCCTTTTGATCCGCCGGGCTGAGGGCAGATTTCGCGCCGGCATTGGATGACCCAGTAGAACTGTTCCCCTGGTCGGCGCCGGCAGGGTTCTGCTGCGCCCAAATCGCAGGGGTAACCGTGAGAAGTGCGAATCCAGCGGCCACGACAAACATGCTGCAAGTGGCTTTACGCATAAATGAAGATCTCCATAAGTGATGCGGGTTCACGCTTTCCTGCGCGTGCTAAGCTGTTAGCAAAATTGATGAAATGTGTTTTATCGACTAACACCGGGCTGATGACAGCCCGGCTCGGATTGCCATGTCAACTGCCAATCACTCCTTTTGCGGCTCGGTCATGCGCCACGGATCGAGCGCCTTGTCGAGCACGTCGTCCGGGAGCAATTTTTGCTCGCGGCACAACTGGCGGATGGTCTTGCCGGTTTTGAACGCTTCCTTGGCCAACTTGGCGGCCTTTTCGTAGCCAATCAAAGGGTTCAGGCTGGTAACCATCGACAAGCTTTGCTCCACCGCGGCTTCGCACGCTTCCGGGTTGGCTTCCATTTCGGCGGCGCAGAAATCGACAAACGCCCGCGTGGCACTGGCCAGCAGCGTGACGGTTTCCAGGGCGGCCATGCCCATCACGGGCATCATTATATTGAGTTGAAATTGTCCGCCGGTGGCGCCGCTGAAGGCGATGGTTTGATCGTGCCCCATCACCCAGGCGCACACTTGCATCATGCTTTCGCACATCACCGGGTTCACTTTGCCCGGCATGATGGAGCTGCCCGGCTGCCGATCGGGCAGCTTGATTTCATAAAACCCGCAGCGCGGCCCGCTGGAAAGCCAGCGGATGTTATTGGCGATGTTGAACAGCGTGACGGCGATGGTGCGCAAATCGCCGCTGGCTTCCACCAATCCATCGCGCTGGGCGTTGGCTTCGAAATGATTAACGGCCTCGACGAATGGAATGCTGGTGTCTTTCGCCAAAGCAGCTGCTACACGCTTGCCAAATTCCGGGTGCGTGTTGATGCCCGAGCCCACTGCCGTGCCGCCGGCCGGAAGTTCCAGCACGGCCTTTAAGGCGCTGTTTGCGCGGGTAATTGACATTTGCAACTGCCGGGCAAAGCCGCCGATTTCCTGACCCAGCCGCAGCGGCGTGGCATCGGCCAAGTGTGTACGGCCAATTTTGATGATTTTGTCCCAGTCGCTCGCTTTTTGCTCCAGCGTGTGGTGCAGCTTTTCCAAGGCCGGCAGAAAATCGGTTTTAATTGCCAAGGCCACGGCCACGTGAATGGCAGTGGGGAACATGTCGTTGGTCGATTGCCCCATGTTCACGTGGTCGTTGGGATGGATTGGCTTTTGCTCGACGAAGCGGTCGCCACCGGTCAGCTCAATGGCCCGGTTGGCGATGACTTCATTGGCGTTCATGTTGCTGGAGGTGCCGGAGCCGGTTTGGAAAACGTCGAGCGGAAATTGCTCGTCGAATTTTCCCTCAGCCACTTCGCGACTGGCAGTGAGCAACGCCTCCACCTGCTTTTGATTCAATGGGTTTTTGCCCGAGCCGGTCAGCTTGCCCAAATCGCGATTGGCAATAGCGGCGGCATATTTCACCAGGCCCAGTGCGTGAATCAACGCTGGCGGCAACGGCTCGCCGGAGATGGGGAAGTTTTCGATCGCCCGTTGCGTTTGCGCGCCGTAATAAGCTTGCCCGGGAACGCGGACTTCCCCCATCGAATCGTGCTCCGTGCGAAAATCGGTCATGCAGGTGAGATGTAATTGCAGGCGGCGAACTGTGGACGATGTTATTGCGACGCTGCTTTTTTTGTGCAATTGCCGAAACCAATATGATACCGCAGTTCAGCGGTTTGTTGGAAGGCGAAAGCGCCCGACGTAGTGATGCACTTTGCTTCCGCAGGGTGGCTGGGGTCGACCGAAGGGAGCCCCCAGCGGGCAGCATTCCGGGGGCTCGGCGGCACTCGACCCCGGCCACCCAATGCAGTTCACTTCAAAATGCTTCACTACCGAGCCAGGCCTGTACAGCACTACCGCACGTGCAGGCTGCAGGCGTCGTTATCGCACTGATTTAGCGTGCCGAAGCGATAGCGCCGCTTGGCCACCTGGCGGTAAAGCCATTGCCACACAGGCAAGCTGCCTGGAATATGCAAGAGCGGCGCCAGCCACCACAACCGGCGCAGTCGGCGGGAAAAATAGCGGATGGCTGCCGCGCCTCCGTAACGGTTGCCTTGCCCATCAACCACGTACATTTGCTCCATGAGCATGTCGTGGGTCAAATCAGGAAAGCGGCGCGCGACCTCCGGATCGTGCAGCGAAAGATACGACAGCTTCCCCTGGCAATCCCACCAGGTGAGTGCGCGAATTTGGGCCGTACACATCCGACAGTTCCCGTCGAAGATGACGATATTTGCCTCGGGCCGCTCGGCCGGTGTCGGCAACGGTTCAGCATCGGTTTGTGTGGGAGCAGCGTTCATGTCGGGGGCAGAGTTTATCGCAAAAATGGTGTCCACGGAATTATATCTTGTTGCCGGCGTCAAAGTGATATGGGAAAGAGCCGTATTCTTGGGAAAACGAGGCGGAAGTAAAAATTATTGTCGCCAGGCTTTGCCGGAATCCCTTATAATGGGACTGTTATCAAAGCCATCGGCTGCATGCAATTGGGCCGATCAACCCGGCCTAGCACGCTTACGCTGAAGTTACTTATGGACCAGCTCAAACAGCAAGTTCGCATTGCGCGGCGGCGATTGATGCTGCAGCAATTTCTCGGCACGCTGGTGTGGTGTTGGTTCGTCACTTTGCTGGCGGCGGCGGTTGCTATCGGCGTGCAAAAATGGTTGCTCACTCGCATCGACGGCGCGCAGTGGGCCACTTTCTGGCTGAGTGGCGATGCAGCCGCGGGATTGCTCGCGGCGCTAGTGTGGACCTGGATGCGGCGCTTGCCCGAGCTGGAGGCGGCCCTGGAAATTGACCGTCGCTTTGGATTGAAGGAGCGAATTTCTAGCTCGCTGGCGCTTTCCGAGGAAGAATTGCAAACTCCTGCTGGTCGGGCACTGCTCGAGGATGCCCGGCGGCGGATCAGCAAGTTGGATGTGTCGGGGCGGTTTCCCATTCGCCTCAAGCAGCAGGCGTGGCTGCCGCTTGTTCCGGCGACGGCGGCATTCGCATTTTGTTTCCTGGCCGATCCCACGCGCCCCACCGAGGCCGATGCCAACGCCAACACCGTGGCCGTGAAAAAGAAAATAGATGATTCCGTGAAGCCGTTGCAATCGAAATTGCAGGAGCGCGCCAAGCAGGCAGGCGAGGAAGGGCTGAAGGAAGCCGAAGAGCTGTTCAAGCGCATCGAAGAAGGCACGCACGAGCTGGCCAAAAAGGACGAAACCGATCGCCACGAAGCGATATCCAAATTGAACGATTTGGCGCAACAACTGGAACAACGACGCAATCAACTCGCCGAAGCGGAAAAATTGAAAGATCAATTCGCCGGCATGAAAAATATGCCCAGCGGGCCGGCCGACAAGCTGGCCAAGGACTTAAAAAATGGCGACTTCGACAAGGCGCTGAAGGAAATTGAAAAGCTGCAAGCGCAACTGTCGCAGGGGACGCTCGATCCGGAAAAGAAAAAACAGTTGGCCGAGCAATTCGACGCCATGAAAAATGCGCTGCAGAAAATTGCCGATGCGCACGAAAAAGCCCAGCAGGAAACGCAAAAGCAACTCGCTCAGGCACAAAAAGCCGGCGATCAGGAAACGGCCAAAAAACTACAGCAGCAATTGCAAAAGCTGGCCCAGCAACAATCGCAGATGGGCAAGTTGCGCGATGTGGCCAAAAAACTGGGGCAAAGCGGCGAAGCCATGAAGACCGGAGACACGGCCCAGGCCCAGGCAGCCATGAACCAATTGGCTCACGATTTGGCGCAAGCGCAGCAGGAAGCGGCCGAAATGCAAATGTTGGAAAGCACCTTGGACGAAATCGATGAAGCCAAAATTGCCATGAACGGCGTGGAAGGCATGAGCCTCGACTTGGAGAGACGAACCGAGCGTCGAGGCGGAGATCATTCCACCGAACCTGGCCGAGCCCAGGGTGGGGAAGGGGAGCGGCCGGAAAAAGACGGCGCAAAGTTTTACGATTCCAAGGTCAAGCAGAATATCGGCAAAGGGGCGGCGGTCATCACCGGTCTGGTCGAAGGTCCCAATTCCAAGGGGCAGGTTGGGGAAGAAATTAAAACCGAAGTGGAATCGGCCAAGCACGATTCCGCCGATCCGCTCACCGGCCAGCGGCTTCCTCGCCAGCAGCGCGACCACGTGCAGCAATATTTCGACGCCTTCCGCAACGGCCCGGGGGCTAGGACCAGCACAGGTTAAGAACGCACGATTCAGGCTGCCGACGACCACGCGTGGCCTGTTTATGTTGCGACGGGACAAATGCGTGGCCCCTTCGTTCTCGCGATTCTCTCTCAATTGCCTGCCGAATTTACAAGTTATAATGGAATGTAGGGCGGCTTACCGCGCTGGAAAACGTTCCGCCTGCTGCTTTCTTCCTTCTGTCTTTCCTTTACCGCCATGTCGCACGTTTTGCTATTGATGGGTTTGCTGCTGTCGTCCTGGGCCACGGCCGATGTAAAAACGGTCGACGAGAAGTGGCCAGACGGCTCGCTTAAAATGCGCCAGCAGGTAACCGACAATTTACGCGGCAAAATGGTGCCCAACGGCTTAGAGACGCATTATGCTCCCGGCGGCGTGAAGGAAACGGAAGCGACCTATCACTTCGGCATCAAGGATGGCCCCTGGCGGGAATACTATCCCAGTGGCACGCTCAAAATGGAAGGCACGTACCATAAGGGTGATAAGGACGGCGCGGAAACGGTGTATGCGGAGAACGGCGCGAAGGCCGGCGAAGTTCACTATAAAGACGGCGTGCGAAACGGCGCCATTGCCGATTGGGAAGGCAAAACCAAAACCTACGAGGCCGAGTACGATCACGATAAGCTCGTCGGCTTGGCCCAAGAATGGTATTCCTCGGGCCAGCTAAAATCGGTGCGGCATTACAAAGCCGGCTTGGAGGAAGGGCTGGAGCAGCGTTTTTTCCCCGACGGTAAGAAATATATCGAAGCCAACTACGCCGGCGGCCAGCGCGACGGCGAATATCGCGAATGGTATTCCAACGGGCAGCTCCAGTTCCTTGCCGAATACAAGCATGGTTCGCCCAACGGAAAGTATCAGCAGTGGTTTCAGGATGGTGCGCTAAAAAGCGCCGGGCAGTATGTTGATGGCCAGATGGATGGCGCTTGGAAAGAATGGAAGGAACTGGAGGGGGACGAAGATGCCAATTATTACGGCATCGGCAAAAAGCAACCCTCGGGTGCGGCCAAGCCGGTTGCCGATTCCAAATCTGCCACTGGCGATGCCGGTAAAAAAAGTCCCGCAAGCGATGCAACCGTGAAAGGCCCTGACAAGGCCGGCGAAAAAGAAAGCAAAAGCACCGCCAATCAAGATACTGCCAACAAAGACGCTGCTCCGACGAATGCTGGTGCTGGCCAAACCGCTGGAAAAGATAAAAACACAGATAAAAACACAGATAAAAGCGCCGACAAAAACACAGATAAAACCAGCGGCAACGGGAATTCGCAAACCGCTGTTTCTAAAACCGAGGGCGACAGCGGGGCAGATCAAAAACCGCCCGTGCATCCTTTGGCGAACGATTGGAACTACAAGCGCGGCGTATTTCAGGGGAAGCAAATTACTTACCACGAAAATGGCCAAAAGGAGTTGGAAGTATTGACCAAAGACGGCCTGCGCGAAGGGCCCTTCACGGAGTGGTACGATAACGGCCAGGTCCGTTCCGTCGGCAAGTACGTTCATGACCAGTTGAACGGCGAAGTCGATTACTGGTACGAAGACGGCAAGCCCTGGGCGGTCAATAACTTTTTCCACGGCACGCCGGTGGGCCATTGGGTGGAATGGGATCAAAACGGCAACCCCGTGGCAAAGTGACGCCTGCTAAGCGGCCGATCTCGGAATTTGCACGTACGAAATGGCACGGCAAAATTCGGTAGCGGGCCAAATTTGATGGAAACAGTTTGGGTGGCCGGGGTCGAGTGCCGCCGAGCCCCCGGAATTTCTGCGACTGGGGACTCACTTCGTTCGACCCCAGCCACCCTGAAAAATCAAATTGGCCCACTACCCAAAATTCCCGTGCCTGCCGGACGGAAGCTTGCTGTGCCCGGCGGTGGGCAGCTCAGCCCTTGAATTTTTGCGGCAGCGTGTAGGAATACAGAATGGTGACCGCGCCGGCGGAAACCAAGCTCCAGGGAACCCAATCGGGCGGAGAGACGGTAATTTCGGCCGGACCGCTTTCGCTGCTGGGGTTGGTGAGCGTGGCCTGATCGATCACCATCGACTCCGCTCCCAGCACCAGCAGAAACAGGCCGATCGCCAAAAAGAATGAACGCCACATAGTCGCAGTTCCTCAAAAAATTCGGCGGCAGTAGCAGCCAGGCTCGTTTCACGGCGCAAACCGACTGCCCCGGTTCATCATCGACGCACGAGCGGAAATTTATCGCCGCGGTGCAGGGCGCACAGGGAATGTCGGAAATGCCGCGTGTAGCGATTAGGCGAAGTTAAGTTGATTTCACGCGCTGCACGCCGGCGAGGATAACCCGATCGTGATTTCACGCCCTGGACAGCGCGGAAGGCGCAACGGTAGAACAGTTTTCCATGAAAATTGGAATTGTCGGTTATCAAGGTTCGGGAAAAAGCACGCTATTTACGTGGTTGACGGGCGTCAAGGCCGATCCTGCCCAGGCGCATCTCTCGCAAAGCGCGATGGCGCCCATTCCCGAGGCCCGCATTGAGCCGCTGTGCGGAATTTATCATCCCAAAAAAATCACCATGGCGGCGCTGGAAGTGGTCGACACGCCCGGGCTCAGCCGCACTCACGAAGGCAATGCCGCTCGGCTGGCGCTCATTCGCGAAGCCGGCTGCTTGCTGCTCACGGTGGCGGCGCATGGGGGAGCCGATCCGCTGGTTGATTTGCGCACATTTGAGGAAGATTTGTTGCTGGCCGATTTGGATATTGTTTCCGGCCGCGTGCAGCGATTGGAAGAATCGCTCAAAAAGCCGCGTCCGAAAGATCAACGGGAATTGGAAGAACACGAACTGGCCGCGCTCAAAATTCTGCTGACCACGCTGGAAGCCGGCCAGCACGCCCGTGAGGCGCAACTTTCGGAAGAGCAGTGGAAGTTCACTCGTTCGTTTCGGCTGCTGACCGAAAAGCCGAAAATGGTGTTGGTGAATTTAGCCGATGATGATCCCGCCGATAAATTTCCGCCGCCGGCCAGCGCTTCCACTGTGGATACCGGAGCACCGGCGCTCGCTTGGGCCACGGTTCCCTTGCGGCTGGAAATGGATTTGGCCGCGATGAGCCCGGAAGAGCGGGCCGCATTTCAAGCAGAATTCGGCCTGGCACAAGTCGATCGAGACCATGTGATTCGGCAAATTATGACCGCCTCCGGGCAAATGCTTTATTTCACCGCCGGCGAAAAAGAGGTTCGCACCTGGATTTTGCGCCGTGGCGGCGCCGCCTTGGAAGCGGCCGAAAACATTCACACCGATTTGGCTCGCGGCTTCATTCGGGCCGAAGTCATGCGCAGCGAAGATTTAATCCGCCTGGGCAGCGAGCGCGAAATCAAAGCCCAAGGGCTGGTGCGACAAGAGCCAAAAGATTACGTCGTGCAGGAGGGAGATATTCTGAACATTAAGTTCAGCGTGTGAGTTGCATTTTCCTCGCCGGCCACACTATGATAGTGGTCGGTTTCAGAGACCGGCCAGACCGCGCATTTTGAAGCGCCGCGACGGCAAGTGGGGAAAAACAGAGGCAACGGAAGAGGCATGGGCACTTATACGCGCTCTCAATGCGTACATACCATTCTGGCCGGGCTGGCACTTGCCGTGTGCGCATTGGTTGCATTTTCCGCGAGACCAGTGCGCGCTCAATTGTTGGCTTTTCCGGGCGCTGATGGAGCAGGGGCCCTGGCTTCTGGCGGCCGCGGCGGAATTGTGTATCACGTCACCAAGCTCGATACCAAATTCAGCGATTCCGGCGTCGGCACGTTGCGGTACGGCCTGAACGACGCCAACTTCAAAGACAGTGGCGGCAACGTCATTCCGCGGACCATTGTGTTTGATGTCGGCGGCACCATCTGGCTGGGTCGCAATCCGACCGATACCGAAGGCTGGGATACCGAAGATCCTATGTCGATTGGCTCGAATGTTACGCTGGCCGGACAGACCGCACCGGGCGGAATTACGATTATGGGGGGCGGACTGAAAGCCAACGGCAACAATTCCATTATCCGCAACGTGGTCATCGCGCCGGGATATGGGACGCGATCGCTTAACTCCACCACGGGCTACGCCGATTCGTATGTTTTCGACGGCATGAACATTCACGCCAATAACGTGATTATCGATCACGTTTCGACCGTCTTCTCCACGGATGAGGGAATCTCAGCCGACGAATTTGCCAACAACGTGACCGTGCAGTACAGCGATATTTCGCAGGGGCAGAATTATCCACAGGCCGATGCCGAAAATCCGGGCACGTACACTGGCCATGCGTTAGGTTCGCTGTGGCAGCCGGGCACGAATGCCAAAACCAGCATTTTGCACAATTTATATGCGCAGCAAAAAGGACGGTTGGTGCGAGTGGGAACTGAGACCTCGAAACTCACTTCTGGCGTGGGCGCCATCAACGATATTCGCAACAACGTCATTTACAATTGGTACGATACCGCCGGCACCGGCGCTTCTGGGCAGCCAAGTTCCAACAACTTTGTGGGCAATTTTTATCTGGCCGGACCAGGCGGCGATGATAACTCTGGCACTACCATTATCAGCAAGGCCGGGGGCACGAGCATTTTTAACGGGTCCAGTGCCAGCGTGACCGGCGTGTACCAGTCGGGAAATTTGAAAGACACCAATAAAGACGGCGATGCCAACGACGGCGTCACCACCACCGCTGCCGATTTCACCAATTCCACGCTGCAGGCCAACCCGTACGCAGTTCCTGTGTATGGCGTGACCGACAGCGCGACCGCCGCATACCAAAACGTGCTGAATTACGCGGGCGCGAATTGGAACAATCGCAATTCGATTGATGCCCGCTTGGTCAACGAAGTGCGCACCGGCACGGGCAAAATTACAGCCTTCAACGATCCCACGCACGGCACGGATTGGAACGCACTGTTGGCTCTGCGTTCGGTGACCAATGGCGGCGTTGGGGGCACGGGCGCCATGATTCGGTCGGCGAATTTCGATTCCGATGGGGACGGCATGCCCGATGCTTGGGAAGCTGCACACGGATTGAATCCGAACGTGGCCGACAACAATGGCGATTTCGACAGCGACGGTTACACGAATCTGGAAGAGTACATTAACGAACTGGGCGAGTGGCCGGCTCCCCAGCCGTTGGTGTTCAATCCCGCGGGTGGTCGATTTGAACTGAGCACGAGTTGGAATATTTTGTGGCAGCCGTCGCGCTATGACGAAGCGCAAATCAACTCCGGCGTGTGCACTATTACCAGCGTCGGCCAGCATGCCAATGTAGTGCGTTTGGCGACCAGTGCAGGCAATGTTGCCGAGATGGATATCAGCGGCGGCTGGCTGAAAGTGGAAAGCGGCGTGGTCATCGGAAACACTCCCACGTCGCAAGGAACGTTGCGGCTGAGCGGCGGAGAGTTAAGCACGCCGCTGTTGACGAAAGGGGCGGCCGGTCAGTTTTTCTTCACCGGCGGAAAGCTGCATGCCGATGCGGTGGCGTTTGATCTGGTCAACCAAGGCGGCGTATTAGCGCCCGGCGACACTTTGGGCGGCTTCAATGCCAGCAATGTGTTTGTGCCGGGAGTGCATATTGGCCAAACTCACGTGCTGGGCAATTTAACGCTGCAAAGTGGATCGCTGGAAATTGAATTGGGCAGCCACACCCTGAGCGATTCGCTGACCATCGACAGCCTGCTCACGTTGGGCGGAACGCTTGATGTAGAATTATTCAACGGCTTCCAACCGCAGGTGGGCGATCGTTGGCAAATTGCTTCCGCCGCCGGCATAACGGGCAGTTTTGCAGCAATCACCACTGGCTTTACGCTCGATCAAGAAGGGGGTAACTTGTTTTTGGTTTCGCAAGTGCCCGAACCAAGCTCGGCGATCCTCATGCTGTTGGGACTGCTCGCCGTGGGGAGCACAGCATTTCGTTCCACGTGGACAAGGAAACCAATTCCAGTGTGGGCTTCACCTTCGAATTTTCAAAAACAGGCAAATTTCAAAATCAGGAATGACCATGCACGCTAACAATTTGCGGATTGCGAGATTCATTGGTGTGGGCCTGTGCGTGACCGTGGGATTTGTTTTCGTGCAGTCTCTCCGAGCGGCCGATCAAGCGAGTGCCAAGAGCACTGCCGCCCCGACCGATTTGCCGCTCTTGTTGGATGAAAACTTCGCCAATGGCGCCGACCGTTGGCAGCCGGCCAGCCCGGAGGCCTGGAAAATGATCGATTTGGAAGGCGGCGGCAAAGCCTTCAGCAGTTTCAAAGTGACCGATCTCACGAAAAAGCTGCCGCATCGCAGCCCGTGGGATGTGGCCCTGCTCAAAGACATCACGGTGGCTAATTTTGTGCTGGAAGTGAAAATGCGGGAAACTGCCCGTGAATATCCGCACCGCGATGCGTGTTTGCTGTTTGGCTACCAGGACCCGTCGCATTTTTATTATGTGCACTTTGCCCCAGTGACGGGCGATCCGCACGCCGACCAGGTATTCATTGTGAACAACGCCGATCGGGCGGCGATTACCGATAAGGATCATCTTTCGACCGGCGTGAAATGGGGAGATAAAACCACCTGGCACCGATTGAAAATTGTTCGCAATATCGACAGCGGGCTGATTGAAGCATATTTTCACGAAGACGACGCACCGTTTACCGACGCCGACAAGCCGCTGATGACGGCCCACGACAAAACGTTCACGTCGGGCCGCATTGGCGTGGGAACCTTTGACGACACGTCGGACATTGCCGAAGTGAAGTTGTGGGGAAATAAGGTCAAATCGCCGGGGCCTGATGTCAGTTATCCGTAGCCCCCGAGCGCGACCAACGGTCGCGGCTTTATAAAGAGGCCGGGCATAGCGGGCTATGAGCCAGCAAAAAACGTTTTTCGCCGGCACTGGAGGCGAACATGACCGTGGCTTTGCGCTTTAGGCCGCTGCCGGAGAGGGCCACGATTTTTCCCAGGCCGTAATGCGGATGGCGCACGACCATGCCCTGGTGGAACACTTCCGGCGAAATGCTTGGCAGGGATGGTGCTGCTTGGCCCGGGGCTGCTGAGGCGCTGCGTGCGGCCAATTCGGCGGCAGTGGTGAAGCGAAAGGGTGGTGCGGACACAGCACCCTCACCCCGGCCCTCTTCCAAAGGGAGAGAGAGTGAAGAATTGTCGGCTCCGGCAGAAAGAGAGGCGGCTACTTGGCCAGCTTCGGAAGGCGGCGAGGGAAATTCCAAATCGTGCGGATCGAAATCGATGGCATCATCGCCATGTTGATCTTCCGCATGCAAATCGGAAAACGCCGGCTCCGGTAATGGCGCAGTTTGCGGCTGCTGGAAGTCCAGCTCCTCTTGGGGCAGCTCCATCAGAAACGCGCTGGGCACCGTCGGCCGGAATTGACCGCGGTAATGGCGATAGCAAGCGCGATTCAAATACAATTCTTCCTTGGCCCGCGTGACGCCCACAAACAGCAGCCGGCGCTCCTCTTCCAATTGTTCTTCCTCATTGCGGCTGCGCTCGTGCGGGAAAATGCCTTCTTCCAGCGCGATGATAAATACCACCGGAAATTCTAAGCCCTTGGCGGCGTGAACGGTCATGAGCGTGACCCGGTCGTCGTCCACTTCCCAGGCATCGGTGTCGTTCACCAAGGCGGCCTGCTCCAAAAATGCCTCCAGCGCGCCCGGGCCAGGATGGGTTTCGTCGAACTCGCGGGCGGCGGTGAGCAATTCTTCGATGTTGGCCAGCCGTTCCTGGTCGTCTTCGTCTTCCGACTCTTTTAGAAAATCGTGATAACCGGAATCGGCCAGCACTCGCCCGATAATTTCTTCCACCGGGGCGCCGGCCGCCAGCGTCACGTGATCGAACAGGGCCACAAACTTGGCCACCCCCACGGCCGCCCTTTTATTCAGGCCTTCGATCAAACCGGCCTCGCGCGCGGCCGAAAGGAGCGAGAAACCCCGTGTGGCGGCGTAATCTTGCAGCCTGCCGATGGTGCCGCGGCCAATGCCCCGTGGCGGCGTGTTGATGATGCGCGCGAAAGCCACGTTGTCGCGCGGATTGTTCAGCAAGTGCAAATACGCCAGCACATCCTTGATTTCCTTGCGCTGATAAAATTCCAGGCCGTTGATCATTTGGTACGGAATGCCGTATTCGCGCAGCGCAAATTCCAACGCCCGAGATAACGCATTGGTCCGGTAAAAAATCGCGAAATCGCGCGGGCGGCGTCGGCCGGAGCGCACTTCAGCTTCGATCGTGCCGGCAATTTGCTCCGCTTCATCTTTTTGCGTAGGATGAAAAATCAATTGCACCGCGCGCCCTTCGGCATTGTCGGTGAACAGCGTTTTCAGCTTGCGTCGCTTATTGAAGGAGATGAGCCGATCGGCCACGCGCAAAATGCGCTTGGTGCTGCGGTAGTTTTGCTCCAACCGCACGATCTTCACGTTCGGATAATCGTGCTCAAAATCCAGAATGTTGCTGAGGTTCGCGCCGCGCCAGCCGTAAATCGATTGATCCGGATCGCCGGTGACCGCCAGGTTCGGATAGTCAACCGACATCGCCCGCACAATGGTGTACTGCGCTAAATTGGTGTCTTGATATTCGTCGACCAAAATGTAACGGTAGCGATCGTCCAGCCGGCGGCGAATTTCCGGGTTCTCGCGCAACAATACCGCCGTGTGCAACAGCAGATCGTCGAAATCGACCGCTCCGCTCGCCAACAACCGCTTTTGATATTCCGGATACACGCGGGCCACGATAGCGCCCACCGGACTGCCTTTGCGGGGTTCGTATTGCTCCGGCGTAATGAGATTGTTTTTGGCCCAGCTCATGGCCGATTGCACGCGCTCCGGCGTGGTGTGGGTGAGGTCTAAATCGAGCGCATCGAGCGTGTGCCGCAGGGCTTGCAAGCTGTCGGAAGTGTCGTAAATGGTGTAGTTTTCCGGCAGCCCAATGTACGGGGCGTATTCCCGCAACAGCTGCGCGCAAAAACGGTGAAAAGTGCTCATCCACACGGCGGCCAGCGGGGCCAGCAGGGCCACGCGACGCTTCATTTCATCGGCCGCTTTGTTGGTGAAGGTGAGCGCTAAAATGTGCCGCGCCGGAACGCCCAACTCCAGCAGGTTTGCAATGCGATGCGTAACCACGCGCGTTTTGCCGCTCCCCGGACCGGCAAGAATGAGCAGCGGACCGTCGACATGCCGCACGGCTGCCAATTGGGCTTCGGTAAGTTGTTCGATGCTCATGAGACGGCAACGCAGTGTGAGAGGTTGAGTGATCGGCGGCCAGTTGTCAGTAATGGTTGTTGATTGCCTGTAGTTGGTGAACCAAGTTGCAAAGACTCTTTGGAGTCGACGAGAAATCAATCGTTCGGTTCACCGACCATTGATCACCGACCACTGCCTACCATACATAAGTATACCGCTAGCACACACGCCGCGAAGGGCAGCGCACATGCTAGCGTTTGTGTTGACCGCGCCGTCCGAAGAGGCGACATAGAAGATGAGCACGAATTTTTTTTGGAAACTTGGGCAAAGTAGTTGGCGAAATTGGAAATTTCGTTATACTAGCACTTCAACATCCGGTGCGTATTCGAACTCATGGTGGGGTCGCGTGCCGGAAGGAAGCGCTAGTTGACGGGAGGGAACCCATGAGTCGCACTCGTATTCCGCTGAATACTATTTCCAGTCCGCACGATGGTTTGGCCGAACGGCTCGAAATGAGCACCGCCGAAATCGGCCTTTCGGTGCGAACCACCAATTGCCTGGAGGAACGGGGCATCTTCACGGTGGACGATCTGTTGAATTGCACTCGCGATGATTTGCTGAGCATTTCCAACTTCGGCGAAAAGACATTGGAAGAGGTTTATACCGCCCTGGAAGGCATCGGCTTTTTCCGCCCGAACCGCCAGGCCGAGGTCAGCATAGCCTAACCAATTCGTTTGCACGCGGGTCGAAATAGACCGTGGCGCTGAGAAAGCAGGAGAAGCCGCATTTTCCGCGAGGTTCTTGCGGTGCGTATGCCTCTGTGCGCCTGTGGCAGGCTGGCGTTGCCAGGCGGAAGGTGTACACTCAAACTGTCGGCGCTGCTGGCGCCCAAGCATTGATTTGCTGCGTCTTTCCCCGCACATTTTTTTCCTTAGCCCTCATTACGGACGTGGCTCGATCGTTCCGCATGTTCGGTAAGAAGCGCGGTCATCGCCGCACGGGGTCGAAGACTCTGCGGAATGTCGGCGAAGTGGTGTTCTTCGCCCTGCTGTTGACCATGGGGACCGCATTTTTGGTGCTGCTGCTCGCCCGAAAAGTCATTCCGGAGTGGCGGGCTAATCACGAATTTTTGGAAACCACGGCGACCATCCTCGAAAAGCGAATCGAGCATCGGCACGATCCGGACGGCAACCTGCTGTACGTGCCGAAAGCGAAAATCCAGTACGACCAGTCGCCCGACGATATTTGGACCTACGACATTGCCTCCACGTCCACCAGCCACGAAGCAGACGCGCAATCGCTTTTGGATCGCTACGAAATTGGCCAAGCGTACGCTTGCTGGTACGATCCGCTCGATCCCAGCGTGGCGGTGCTGGTGCGCGGATACAGCTTATGGTTTTGGATGTTGCTGTTGGCGCCCAGCGGCTTTATGCTCATCGGCGGCGGCGGCTTGGCGTACACGCTGTGGCATTGGGGGCGCTCGCCGGAGCATCAGGCGGCGCGAGGGCAACTTGGGCGCATCGATTTATTTGAAGAACAAAGCGCGCGGGCGAAAGATTATCCCACCGTGCCGTTCGATGCCGATTTAACCAACAGCCCGGGCACGCAATTGAAGTATCGCTTGCCCAGCAGTGCATCGCAGGGCTGGCGCTTGCTGGCGGCCACAACCATTTGCCTGATTTGGAACGGCATTGTCGCGGTGTTTGTCGTGCTGGCAGTGCGCAAGCACTTGCAAGGCGCCGGCGATTGGCCGCTCGATTTGCTGGTGCTCCCATTTTTCCTGGTGGGTTGTTTTCTCATTTATTACTTTGTGCGCGAGATTTTAATTGCCACGGGCGTGGGTCCCACGATTGTAGAAATATCGGCCCATCCGCTGCTGCCCGGCGTTGCTTACGAGTTGTACGTGGCGCAGCAGGGGCATTTGTCGGTGAAAACCTTCGAGGTGCTTTTGCGCTGCGAGGAGCAGGCCACATTTCATCAAGGAACCGATACTCGCACTGATCGCCGGGAAGTCTACACGCAGCAATTATTGCAGAAGCAGAATTTTGAAATTGTTCCGGGCGAGCCGTTCGAAATTGTTGCCGAGTTTCGTGTGCCGCCAGGGGCCATGCATTCCTTCGAGGCCGATCACAATCAAGTGCAATGGAAGCTGATTGCGCGGGGCGAGGCGGAGGGGTGGCCAGCGTTCGAGCGGAGCTATGCGGTGGTGGTGTATCCGCCGGAGCGGTCAAATGGCGCTCAAGCCGATGAGCCGGCAGCCGGCGTAGGCCATGAAGTTGGCGCACCGCGCGGATGAGAAGAGAGATTTTTCCATGATCAAAATGCTTCGCCAGCCGTTAATCAGCATTCAAATTGACAAGCGCCAGCAAGAGTTCGAGCCGGGCGAAGTTTTGGCGGGCGCCTTTCAAATTGACGCCGTCGATCCCGCCGCGCTTCGGGCGGTGGAAATTTCCGTGCTGTGGTTTACCGAAGGCGCCGGCGACGAAGATTTAGGCGTGCATTATTTCGAGCGCGTGTCGGCCGAGGATGTGCCGGAGCTGAATCTGCATCAACGGCGCCGGTTTCAAACCGTGTTGCCCAATAGCCCGTTGAGTTATGAAGGGTTCTCTGTGAAAATTTGCTGGTGCGTGCGGGTCCGAATATTTTTGCGCGAGGGGCGCGATTTTGTGGCCGAAAAAGCCTTCCACCTGGGCGCGGTTCCGCCTCCCGTGGGATCCGGCGAGCAAGCAAGTAGTCAGTAACGAAGAGCGATGCGGCTATGCAATCCCGACAAAGCAATCCGTTTTCCACACGGTGGGTGCGACCCGGAGCGGTCCCATATTTATTTTCCACCGGCGTCGATGCAGCCGCGGTGGTGGCGCGGTTGCAAGCGGCTGGCTGGCGGGGAGCGATTGTCGGCCCGCACGGCAGTGGAAAATCGACACTGCTGGCCTCCTTAATTCCGCTCATCAAGGAGCAAAATGTGGCGGTGCAGCTCATCGCATTGCACAACGGTCAAAGGAAATTGCCGCCCGGTGCGCTCGCTGCCTCGCACCAGTCAACACGCCGCCGGCTGCTGGTGATCGACGGTTACGAGCAACTGAGTTGGTGGCAGCGGCAACGGTTGGCCGCGGCGTGCCGGCGCCATCGTTGGGGGCTGTTGATTACCGCGCATGCTGCGCCGACTGATCGCAGCTTGCCGGTTCTGTTTCGCACGGCGGCGGATTTGGCGACCGTTCAGTTCCTAATCGACGACGTGTTACCCTCGCATGGTGGGCAGATTGGCCACGCAGAGGTGGCCGCCGCCTTCCAGGCAGCCGCCGGCAACGTGCGCGAAACCCTATTTGCCTTGTACGATTTGTACGAACAGCGACGGCGGGCGCCTCAGGAAGGGTCACCCCAAGAAGAGCTTGTTCATCTCGGTGCAGGCTAAGTGGCAAGCGAACGCCTGGCCGCTTGTAACGGTTGTAACAATTACACAGCCGCCATTGCTGATCAACGTCAACCAGGAATTCTTTTTGCATTCTGCGGCGTTGCCTTTTTGTAACCTACGCTTGCACAAGCGAAAGGCGCAGGATTTGCGCGGCCGCAGCGCTTAGGCGCGCGGTTCGCACTAGCGCCAGGAAGTGCAATCGCAGAATGACACCACGCCAGCACAGCTTGTGCAACGCGAACGTGTTGCCCCTGACGAATGTTCTTCCAAATGGTCGCCGGCGCGCCAGCGCTTGTTGACAATCCGTCGACCCGCGGATTTAACATAAAGAAGGGTTCCCATCGAGCATCGGAGCGATGTCATGTTCAAAAGATTTGTGCGGTGCAGCGTAGCGGCTGTGGTAACTTCCGTGGCGCTGGCCAGTGGAACAAGCCAGGCGTGTTGCTTTTCGGATTGGTGCTGCTGTTGGTTCAAGCCGAAAGAACCGGTTTGCCCTGCGCCCGTCGTCACGCCCGCATGCGCCGTTTGCCCGCAACAAATTAGCTACGTGCCGCAAACCAGTTACCGGACGGAATATACGTGCGTGCCTTGCACTTCGTGCCAGCCAGTGGCTGCGTGCGATCCTTGCGGTGGTTCGCAAACGGTGATGCAGCCCGTCACCACGTATGTGCGCCGCCCTGTGATGGTTCCGTATACCAGCTATCGGCCCGTGGCCACACAAGTAAATTATGCGGCCCCGGCCTGCACCAGTTGCGGCGCCAGCGCTCCCTACTATAGCGGCGCGGCGTACGCACCGGCTGCCACCAGCGGCTGCGCTACTTGCGGCGGCGGAGCGGCTGTTTCGTACGGCCCACCGGCTTACACCGCCGCTCCGGCAGCGACGACTTCGCTATACGGCGCGGCCCCAGCTTACGCCGCCACGCCTCCTAGCTACGCCGCGGCGCCGGCTTACACCACGACTACCACGCCAGGCTATGGCGCGGCTCCTGGCTATGCAGCGCCACCTGCTGGCTATGTAGCGCCGCCTGCATACGGCATGCCCCCCAGTGGTCCGCAAGGGATGATTGCCCCGTCGATGAACGGCATGCCCACGCCGGCTGCTCCGCCCGCGGGCAGCACCCCAGCCAACACGTTCCAGCCGAGCGGCGCCACCCCGCAGAATAATTCATCGTTGACGCCGCCGACTGCAATTCCAGATAACGACAAAATGAATTCCGGCGCCGCTCCGCGCCTCTTGGATCCACAAAGCCGAACCACCTCAACCTCGCTCATGAATCCCCAGGTGACAACGGCCATTTTCAACACGGCCGATCGCGGCTCGGTGTTCCACACGGCGATGTATCCGGCGAGCCAGAATAGCAATTCCACCAGCGGCTGGTCGGCTGCTTCGAACAGCAATTCATCGACGAACAACGACGGTTGGCAAGCCGGCAGCGGCCGCTAAGATTGCAATCGTTCAACAAGACCCACGGTCAAAGCCCGGTTTAACCACCGGGCTTTTTTGTTGCGCTCCTGCTTCGAGAAGTAGGGCTGCTGGGTCGATACCGATCTGCATTACACGCGCCAGAAACAATTTCACGTCATGCCGTGTCGAGCAGCTTCACATTGGGCGCCAGTTCGGTAATTTGGCGCTCCATGTAGCGGATGATTTGGGCGGAGGTGCTCAGCTTGAGCGCGTGCTGCAAAATTTTTTCCGCCTTGGCTTGCGTCAGGTTCGAAATCAGCTCTTTGATCGTCGGTATAAACGCCGGGCTCATGCTGAAGCTGCGCAGCCCCATGCCAAATAGCAGCACCACGGCGCGCGGGCGGCCGGCCATTTCCCCGCACAGCGTGACCGGCTTTTTGGCCCGGTTGCAAGCGGCAATGGTGTTGGCCAGCACGTGCAGCACGGCGGGACTTAGCGGTTGGCACAAATGGCTGACGCGCGGATTATCGCGATCGGCCGCCATTAAATACTGCACCAGGTCGTTGGAGCCGATGGAAACAAAATCGACCACTTCCAACAGCGATTCAATCATCACCGCCGCCGCCGGCACTTCCAGCATTAACCCAATCGGCACTCGCCCGCACGGCTTGCGCTGCTTGGTCAAATCGCGTTGCGCCCGGTCCACCATGCTCCGCACTTTGCGGATTTCTTCCAGCGTGGTGATCATCGGGAACATCAGCCGCACGTGCTTTCGCGGGCCGGCTGCCGCTTGCAACACCGCCCGAATTTGCGTGGCGAAAAATTCCGGATGCTCAAACGACAGCCGAATGGAGCGCCATCCCAAAAACGGATTGGCCTCGCGCGCGTGCCCCAGGTACGGAATCGTCTTATCGCCGCCCAAATCCAGCGTGCGAATGGTCACGCGGTGGTTGGGACTGGCGGCAATGATTTTGCGGTAGGCGGCGGTTTGTTCTTTTTCATCGGGCACGTTGGGATGGGTGAGAAACAAATATTCGGTGCGGAACAGGCCTACCCCAGAACCGCCCATGGCGCCGGCCGCTTGGGCATCAGACAAATTATTGATGTTGGCCAGCAGCTCCACTTCAACGTTGTCGCGCGTGACGGCAGGCTGCTGGCGGTTTTCAGCCAGATGGTCTTTCAAATCGAAAAATTCACGCTGCAGCTTGCGATAGGCCGAAGCAGTTTCGGCATCGGGATTAATCAGCACGTGCCCTTCGCGGCCGTCGACCACCACGAGATCGCCATTCTTCACGTGCTTGAGCATTCCCCGCATGCCGGAAACCGCGGGAATGCCACGGCTGCGGGCCAAAATAGCGGCGTGGCTGGTTTCGCCGCCGGCCTGCGTCACAATGCCGCGAACTTCCCGCTCTCCCAGCATCACCACTTGCGATGGCAGCAGCTCGTCGGCGATAAGAATCAACGGGCCATCGACCCCCGGCTCCGATTTGGTTTGCAGCATTTCCGAAAGATGTCCACTCAACCGCACGACCACGTCGCGCACGTCGGTCAGCCGCTCCTTGATGTATTCGTCTTTGGTGCGCGCAAACAGGCTGCTGTATTCGTTCAACACGTTGTGCAAGGCGGCGGGGGCCGATTGCCCATCGTCAACGATCCAGCGGCGAATTTTTTCCGTAAATGCCGGATCGTGCAAAATCGATTCGTGGGCCAAAAATATCGCCGCCTGCTGCGCACCGACCTGGCTGGAAACTTTGGTGTGCAGCGCCCGCAAATCAGCAGCGGTGGCGTCGCGGGCTTTTTCGTAACGGGCCAACTCAGGCTGCACTTCGGCAGCCGCCAGCCGGCGCGTGTTCGGATTCACGTAGATTTCGTGAATGCAATAAGCCGTGCCGACAGCCACTCCCGGGGAAACTCCAATGCCTTTTCGCATAAATCAAATGTAGCATCGAAACGTTTGGCGTGACAGCATGCACCCCCGACGGCACAAACAGGCGATTCGTGGCGGCTAGCAGCGCATTCAGCTAGCGATTTTCTGCGGAATTTGGGGTCGCCGTGCACTGGCAGCGCGGTTATTCTACCGACCCAACGATGAACTTCTCTTCGCACGTTCGTGCCATGCGTAATCCACTCGCAAATTGCCTGGCGGCTTTGGTCGTCACCGGCGCGTTGTGCTCTAACGCGCTGGCACTGGATTATTATTCCACAAGCGCTGCACAACAAAGCTCTCCCCAAACCTTTCGCTTGCTCGATCAGCCTGCCATGCCGCCGGTCGATGCGGTTCCTCTGCCCGGCGCACTGCCCAGCCCGATTGCTGCGCCGCCGCCGTTCACGTCGCCTGCGCCGGTTGCCGTGGCGCAACTTCCCGCGCCCAATCCAACCTGGGCCACGTCAACGCCCGCGACTAATTACGTGCCCCCTACCAGCGATTGTCCCACGGAGCCGCTGCCGGGTTGCCCCAGCATTGCCACCTGGTACACGCGGATCGATTACTTTCACTGGAACGAACGAATCGACGGCGCCGATTTCGTGAACGAAAGCGGGCCCTTGTTCACGCTGGGTTATGAGCGGCGGGTGAATCGAGAGCGCTTTCGGGCGGAATTTTTCGGCAGCCAGGTGCAGTCATCATCGGAGATCGACCTGGGGGGTGGAATTCTCGATCCGTTGCATGCGCACACCAATTACTTGGGCCTGCGCGCCGAGTACGAATTGCTGTTCGAGCCGCAAACGTTGCCGGAGCTGGATTTCTTCCTGGGCCTGGGCACGCGCTTTTGGATTCGCGATTTGCCCGACGCCTTTACTGACGGCGGGCTGTTTGTGATGGGTTACCAGGAAACGTGGTGGACAATTTATCCGTACTTCGGCATGGAAACCCGGCAGTTGCCCCAGCCCGATTTGCAATGGTATGGCCGGGGTCGAATTGGCCTGACAGCCGTGACTTACCAAAACCTGAATGTGGATCCTGCGGTGACATTGTATCCGCTTCCAGGGATCGAAGCGCAAGCGGAAGGGGGACTTCGCGGGCAGCGGTTGTTTGTGGGGGCTTATTTTGAGGCGCTCAGCTGGTCGCAATCGGCCGTGGTGCGCGGCTGGTATCAACCGACTTCAAGAATGTTCACCGTCGGCGTAAAAACCGGTGTGAGCTTCTAAGCGGCCGGCTCGAGTTTGCCCCGCCGCCCTTTGCTGCAGTGTGCGGCTGCCGCATCGCAAAAATCTTTTTGCAAAATCGTTGACAGGACCGTGCGGTTATTGTATTACTGAGTTAATACAATAGGTGCGTGGCCCATGCAAATTCACATTTCTCCCAGCGACGGCGTGCCGATCTATTTGCAGATTGTCAATCAAATCAAGTATCTCGTTTCCGCCGGACGGCTGACCGTGGGCGAGGAACTGCCTCCCATCCGCGTGCTGGCCGAAAAGTTGCTCGTGAATCCTAACACTGTCGCCCGGGCCTACCGCGAGTTGGAGCAGGCCGGAATGGTCGTCAAGCGCCGCACTGCGGGCACTTATGTATCTAATGCGGGGTTGCGCATGGGCAGGCGCGAACGGTTGAAAATTATTTCGCAGCGGATCGACTCCTTGGTGGCCGAAGCCCGGCAACTGGATATTCCATTGACGGAAGTAGTCGAATTGCTCCGCCAGCGCGATCGAATGATGCAATCGCAAACGAACCAGGAGTGAGCCATGGTTGCTATGAATCAAACGCTTCCCGCCCCGCAGAGCGACTTTGCTTGGGAGCCCGATACCATTATCGACGTGCAGAACGTGACGCGCCGCTTTGGCGACAAAGTGGCGCTGGACGACGTGAATTTTCGCGTGCCGGCTGGCTCCGTCGTCGGCCTGGTCGGCGAAAACGGCGCAGGAAAAACCACGCTCATCAAGCACATTTCGGGGCTGCTCAAAGCACAAAGCGGCTTGGTGCGCGTGTTTGGACACGACCCCGTGGCCAAGCCGGTGGAGGTGCTCTCGCGGATTGGGTATTTATCGGAGGAGCCCGACATGCCCGGCTGGATGCGGGTGCGGCAGCTCATCCGCTATGTTTCGGCTTTCTATCCGCACTGGGATGCAAATTACGCGGAGCAATTGCGGCGCGAGTTCGATCTCGACCCCGCCGCCAAGGTGAAGCAGCTTTCCAAGGGGCAGCGCGCCCGGGCCGGTTTGCTAATTGCCTTGGCCTATCGCCCGGCGTTGCTGGTGCTGGACGAGCCTTCCTCGGGGCTGGATCCGGTGGTGCGGCGCGATATTTTGGGGGCCATTATTCGCACCATTGCCGACGAAGGCCGAACCGTGTTGTTCTCCTCGCATTTGCTGGCCGAAGTGGAGCGCGTTTCCGACCAGGTGGCCATGATTCAATCGGGCCGCATTTTGTTTTGCGATTCGATGGAGCACATCAAGCAAACGCATGCCCGGCTGACGCTGCGCTTTGAAGATTCGCGCAGCAGCCCGCCGGCGCTGGCCGGAGCGCTTTCGTGGGATGGCTCCGGGCACGAATGGACCGCTGTTTGCGCCGGGCAAACCAATCGGCTGTGTGAAGCGGCGCAGCAGTTGGGCGCGCGAATTGTGGCACAGGCGGGAGTTTCGCTCGACGAAATTTTTCTCGCCCGAACCAGCCAGCGGCGGGAAGTTACTTCCGCCGTGATTGAATAATAAGAGTGGAGCAATCAACAGCGGAGCAATAACATGAGCGCGGCAGTGGGAATGGCCAACTCGTTATGGTGGCGGGCGCGATGGATTTTAATCGCGTCGGCGGCTTACCTGCTTTTTCTGGGAGTTGGTGTGCGCTGCTTTCCACAGTACGCCGAGGTATTCATCTCGGGCGCGATGGTTTTGATTTTTGTCTGGGCCGCGCTGTTGAATGTGTTTGCGTTTGGGCCCGCCGATATTGGTTCCCAGCGTTCGACTTTTCCCGCGCACATGTTGGTGTTGCCGGTTCGAACGCGCGCACTGGTCGGCTGGCCGATGCTTTACGCCGTGGCCACCAGTGCAGCGCTGTGGTTGGGAGTGGTGGTGGCCATCATTGTTCCGATCGCCGCCATGGCTACCGAGTGGCCCGAAATGCATTCAGCCCCGGCCAGAGTGTGGATGTGCTATCTCATTTGGCCGGCGTTGGTGTTGGGTTCGGCCACCGTGTGGGTGCAGGCCGTGGCGTGGTCGCCATTTCCCACGCCGTGGATTCGCGCCCCGCTGTTAATTGCGGCCGTAATTCCCGTCGGTTGGTTGGCCATGTGGGGCTGCGTTAATAACGACGATGCGTTGAAGTTTAATAGTGCAATTGCTTTGGAAATTGCCTGGACTGCGGTGGCCTATGTCGTGGGCGTGTTGGGATTGGCGCGCGCCCGTTGCGGCGGCCAATCGGATTGGCGGCGGTTGCTGCGCGCAGTGGCCCGGTATTTGCCGCGCCGCACGACGGCCAGACCAATGCGCGTTAAACCGTATCGTTCGGCGGGCGCTGCGCAATATTGGCACGATTTCCGCCGCAATGCCGTTTCGCTTCCGTTTTTGGTCAGCCTGTCGTCGCTGTGTTTTGTGCCGATTTTGATCAGTATGCTCTTCCAGCGTGATCAACCGCACGGTTTACAGATTCACTCGGTGCTAATCAAATCCGAAGTTATCGGGCTGGGGGCGGCGATTTTTCTTCCCTTAGTGATGGCTGGCGTGGCTGCCACGGCGCTGGGCAAATTCGATTTTTGGGGGTCCGAGCGCATGTCCACATTTTTTGCCGTGCGGCCCATGGCTTGCAGCGAGTTTGTCTGGGCAAAGTTCAAAGCCGCCGCGCTGGGGGCGGCGACGGCCTGGGGGCTGCTGCTATGTTTATTGTTGATTTGGGCAGGGCTCGATATCAGCCCGTTGAATCGGCACGAATCGCTCGTGAAGGCAACCTGGAACTATGCCACGTCGAAAGACATTGCCGCCTTCGGTTTGTGCGCGGTGGCCTACTTGTTCCTCCTGTGGCGCGCACTGGTCACCGGATGTTGGATAGCCTTGGCGGGGCGCAAATGGCTTTCGACCGCGATGGCCGTGCTTCCGCTTACGGCCTTCGCGATCTTGCCGGCCGCGGCGGAGTGGATTTACACCCATCCGCTTCTGCGCGATCAGTTTGTAAAACTGCTGCCTTGGATTGTCGCCGGCGTGGTGGCAATTAAGCTGTGCACAGCGGCGTGCGTTGCCGCGCGATTAATGCAACTGGGCATCGTTCCTATCCGATTCCTGGTCGCCACGCTTCTTCTATGGGCTGCCCTGCTGGCTGGCATTGTCGGAGTGCTAGCGTGGTATGTGACGCTGACGCCCCTGATCGTGTGCGCAGTAGCACTCCTGGTGCCGCTGGTACGAATTGCCGCCGCTCCGTTGGCCTTGCATTACAATCGCCATCGGTAAAATCGTCGGTTGAAACCGTTCGCCCCAAACCGGCCGTTTCCGGTGGATGGACCTCGATTGTTGCCGTAAGTTTTTTGTTATACAGGCTTTAGGCGCGAAACTTATTCCTCGGCCCTGTCTCGGCTGCAGCTGAAAAAATCAATTGACTGCAAGGCTATAACCGCGGATAATTGATCGCTGACTGACCAGTCAGTCAGATTGAGCATTTCCCGAGGGCTTTATATGGCTGTACCTAGAAACAATGTGAAAATCTCGCTGAAACGGCCGCAAGACGATCCGCAATGTGCCGCCCGCCGTGAGGAAATTCTCACCCAGGCTGCCCGGCTGTTTGCCGAGCGGGGTTACGACAAAACCGATACCACGCTGCTGGCCGAAACCGTCGGCGTTGGCAAGGGCACGGTTTACCGTCACTTTCCCAGCAAGCGCGAACTTTTTTTGGCAGCGGCTGATCGAGTGATGCGGATGCTGTGCGAGCGCATCGACGCGCGGATGGCACAAATTGAAGACCCCTTGGAGCAACTGATCAACGGCGTGCGCGAGTTTTTGAGTTTTTTTGCCGAGCATCCCGGGTTTGTCGAATTGCTCATTCAAGAACGGGCTTTGTTCCGCGATCGTAAACGGCCCACGTTCATTGAGCATCGGGAGATGAACGCCGAGCGCTGGCAGGCATTTTATCGGGACTTGATGGCACAGCATCGAGTGCGTGATATTCCCGCCGAGCGCATTACCGATGTGCTGGGCAGCTTGTTGTACGGCACAATTTTCATGAATTATTTCAGCGGCCGGCCCATTGCGGTGGATGTGGAGGCCGACAACATCATCGACATTGTGTTCCGCGGAATTTTAACGCCGCAAGAATTGAAGCGCCGCGGCATGTGCGCCGAATTGAAGAAAGCAGAGTGAATCCCTTGCAGTTATCCCTAAAGAATCTAACCGTGTCATCTCTAAAAAATCTAACCGTGTTCACCATTCAAAAACCAACCGCAATGTGGGCCGGCATGCTGGTCGCGCTCGCATGGATCGGCCTGACGCTCTCCGGGTGCGATAAATTTATGCCCGGCAAATCGGCCAGCGGAGCACCTAGCGGCCCGCCTGGGATGCCGCCTCCCAAGCCGCCGGAAGTTTTCGTCAGCCTGCCTGTCCTGGCGGAAGTGACCGATTACGAAGATTTCACCGGTCGCTCCATGGCCAAGCCGACGATCGACATTCGCCCCCGCGTCACCGGCTATCTCGACAAAATTTACTTCAAGGAAGGGGCCGACGTGAAGGAAGGGGACATGTTGTACGAAATTGACCCGCGCCCTTATCAGGCCGAGGTCGATCGCGCGCAGAGCAACCTTTCGCAGGCCGAGGCGCATTTGAAGCGGTTGAATTTGGATTTGCAGCGGGCGAATTCCATGTTGCCTAACCGCACAATCAGCCAGGAGCAGTACGACCAGGTGGCCGGCGATCAGGCCGAAGCGCAAGCCGCCATTGGCGTGGCCCAGGCCAGCTTAGATTTGGCGAAGTTGAACCTCAGCTATACCAAAATCAAAGCCCAAATTAGCGGCCGCTTAAGCCGCACTATGTTCGATCAAGGCAATCTGGTGAAAGCCGACGACACCGTGCTCACCACCATCGTGGCGCTGGATCCCATTTACGCCACCTTCGGCGTGGACGAACGGCTGCTGGAAAAAGTTCACACGTACATTGCCAAAGGAATGGTCAAAACCAACGAAAAAGGGCAAGTGCCCGTGCTGATGAGCCTGGTCAATGAACAGGGCTTTCCGCACCCCGGCACGGTCAGCTTCATCGATAACCATCTCGATACCGGCACCGGAACGTTGGAAGTGCGCGGCGAATTCCCCAATGCCAATCGCCGCATTTTGCCGGGCTTGTACGCCCGCATTCGGCTGCCGCTGGGCGAGCCGTATCAGGCAATCACAATTCCGGAAAAGGCGTTAATGCCCGATCAAGACAAGAAATTTGTGTACGTCGTCAATGGCGAAAACAAAGTGGAATACCGGCAGGTGGAAACGGGCCGCTCGGAAGGATCGCAACTGGTCATTCTCAAGGGCGTGGCGGCGGGCGAAAAAGTGGTGGTCAGCGGGTTGCAGCGCGTGCGGCCGGACATGGTAGTCGAGCCGAAAATCATGCCTTCGACAACGACGGCGAAGAATTAGGGACGAGTGGCTAGTGGCTAAGGATTAGAGGCAAGTGGTGTGGGACGATGTGGCTGGTTGCTAAAAGCGAATTGCTAATCGCTGGTGTTGAAGCGAGGCGAACTTGATTTCTCGATTTTTTATCGACCGGCCGATCTTCGCCTCGGTGCTGTCCATTGTCATCACCTTGGCCGGCGCCATCAGCGTGTTTCAATTGGCGATTGCGCAATTCCCGATGATTACGCCGCCGACCATTCAGGTCACGTGCAATTATCCGGGGGCCAGCGCCAAAGATGTTTCCACTTCGGTGGCGGCCCCCATCGAGGAGCAAGTCGACGGCGTGGAAGGCATGTATTACATGTCGTCCAACAGCACCAACGACGGCTCCTATTCGCTCACCGTCACCTTCCGCCACGGCATCGATTTGAACATGGCCCAGGTGCTGGTGCAAAACCGGGTCGATTTAGCGTTGCCTTCGCTGCCCGATGTCATCCGCCAAACCGGCGTCACGGTGAAAAAGCAATCGCCCGATATTCTGGTGGGCTTGGCCATCACCACCAGCGACGAAAAGCGGTACGACCAGTTGTATCTCAGCAACTTCGCCCTGATGCAAATTCGGGACGAGCTTTCTCGGCTGGATGGCATTAGCGACGTCAAGCTATTCGGCGAGCGCGATTACAGCATGCGCATTTGGGTCGATCCCAACAAGCTGGCCGCCCGAAATTTAAGCGCCGGCGACGTGGTGCAGGCCGTTCGCGAGCAAAACCAGCAAGTCGCCACGGGCATGATTGGCGCGCCGCCCACACAAAGTCAGCAAGATTTTGAAATCACGCTGAGCACGCTGGGGCGGCTCGCCGATGCGCAGCAGTTTGAAGACATCATTCTGAAATCCGATGACCGCGGCCATACCGTGCGCATTCGCGATGTGGGGCGCGTGGAGCTGAGCTCCAAAAATGAAGATGTCGACGTCAAGCTGGACGGCAAGCCGACGGTGTTTTTGGCCGTGTTTCAATTGCCCGACGCTAACGCCCTGCAAACTTACGACCAAGTCATTTCCAAAATGCACGAGTTGGAAAAGACCTTCCCCAAGGACGTGCAGTGGGAAATTGCCTTCGACACCACGCCCTACACGCGGGAATCGATCACCGAAGTGTTCAAAACCCTGCGCGACGCCGTGGCCTTGGTGGCCGTGGTGGTGCTGGTGTTTTTGCGTAATTGGCGGTCGTCGCTGATTCCCATGGTAGCCGTGCCCGTGGCGATTATCGGCACGTTTGTCGCCATGGCAGCCCTGGGCTTCAGCTTGAACAATTTGACGCTGTTCGGATTGGTGCTATCGATTGGCATTGTCGTGGACGACGCCATTGTGGTGGTCGAGGCGGTGGAGCATCACATTGAATTGGGCCTGGCGCCGCGCGAGGCAACCATTAAAGCCATGGAGCAAGTTTCCGGGCCGGTGATTGCGGTCGGCCTGGTGCTCAGCGCGGTGTTTGTTCCTTGCGCGTTCATTAGCGGCATTACGGGGCAATTCTTTCGGCAATTTGCGTTGACGATTTCAGTTTCCACCGTAATTTCGGCGTTCAATTCGCTCACACTGAGCCCGGCGCTGGCGGCGCTATTGTTAAAGCCGCGCAAAAAGCACAGTGCCCCGCCGCTTCCTTGGCCGGCGTTTGTGATTGCCGGCGGATGGCTGGGCTGGACTTATTTGGCCCCGCATGTGGCGCCCTGGCTGGGTAGCTACGGCTTTGACCAGGATGTGCTGCAGTGGGTCGCCGCGGGACTGGGCGCCGTGGCGGGCGCGCTGGTTTGCTGGCCGCTGAATCGACTGTTGGCGCTGCTCTTTGCGGGCTTCAACCAATTGTTTAACGGGCTGAGCGTGGTGTACTCGTTCGTGGTGGGGATTCTGCTGTGGTTGACGCCGTTTGTGCTCGTGGGCTACGGCGCCTTGTTGTACCTGACCAATTATGATTTGGAGCACACGCCCAAAGGCTTCATTCCCGGCCAGGACATGGGCTACTTGCTGTGCAACGTGCAGTTGCCCGACTCCGCTTCGATGGAGCGCAGCGAGGAAGTGATGAACCGAATTAGCGATATTGCCCAGCACACGCCGGGGGTCAAGCACGCTTCGGCCATCACGGGCTTGTCGTTCGTGTTGAATGCGTTTGGATCGAACTTTGGATCGGTGTTCATCGGCTTGAAAGATTATTCCGAGCGGCGCGATCCGAACTTGACGAGCGATAAAATCATTGCTTCGCTCACGCAGCAGTTCGCCGCCAAAATTTACGATGCCCAAGTGATGGTGTTCCCGCCGCCGCCGGTCCGCGGCGTGGGCCGGGCGGGTGGATTCATGCTGATGGTGGAAGACCGCGGCGACTTGGGGCCGCACCAATTGCAGGAACAAACCGAAAAGCTGGTCGCCGGTGCGCAGCAGCAAAACGCGGGAAAAATTATGGTGTTTCCGTCGCCGTTTCGGGCCAACGTGCCGCAGTTGAGAATCGACCCCGACGTTCACGAGTGCATGGAAAAAGGGGTCACGCTGCGCGATTTTGCCGACACGCTGCAAATTTATCAGGGCTCGTTGTACGTGAACGACTTCAATTTGTTTGGCCGCACGTGGCAGGTCATTGTGCAGGCCGAGCCGCAGTTCCGCAACCAAATTGAAGATTTGCCGCGGCTGGAAGTACGCAACAACCAGGGAAAAATGGTGCCGCTAGGCTCGTTGGCCAGCATTACGCCGGTGAATGGGCCGCTCTTGATTTCGCGCTACAACAGTTATCCGTCGGCGCCTGTCAATGGCACCGGCTTGCCGGGTGTCAGTTCCGCCGATGCCATCGACATGATGGCCGGCGCGGCCAAGACCGAATTGCCCGCCACCATGACGTTTGAATGGACCGACATGGCGTATCTGGAATTATTGGCGGGCAACACCGCCATGGTGCTGTTCGGATTGGCGGTGGTGATGGTGTTTTTGGTGCTGGCCGCGCAGTACGAAAGCTGGTCGCTGCCGATGGCGGTGATATTGGTTGTGCCCATGTGCTTGCTCAGCGCGATTATTGGCGTGCGCATGGCGGCCATGGATATCAACATTTTCACGCGGATTGGGTTTGTGGTGCTGGTGGGGTTGGCCAGCAAGAACGCGATTTTGATTATCGAATTTGCCAAGCGGCAGCGCGAAGCCGGGAAATCGCGCCGACAGGCGACGCTGGAAGCCTGCCGATTGCGGTTACGTCCCATTATTATGACTTCGCTGGCGTTCATCCTGGGCGTGTTGCCCCTGATGTTGGCGAGCGGGGCCGGGGCGGAAATGCGCCGCACCCTGGGGACCGCCGTGTTCAGCGGCATGCTGGGAGTGACGCTGTTCGGCATTTTCCTGACGCCGGTGTTCTTCTCGACCATCGATTGGCTGGGAGGCACGCCGCTGTTTGCTTCCTGGGCGATGCGGATAGTGGGGCGCTTTTCGCTGGGGGTAATTACACTCCGGCCGGCGCGAGAAATCACGATGCGCTGGTGGGAGCGGCGAAAATTAGCAGCGCCGAAGCCCGCGCGGCCTAAGCCAGCGCGGCCCGTGGCGAGTTCGACGACCGTCGTCAATCCGCCGCCCGTTAGCGGTCCGTCAACTGTCGTCGGCCCTTCAACCGTCGTGGGCCCGCCGCCGCGAATTAATACGTTGAGTGCAGTGAATGGACGGCCGACATCTGTGGTGGACAATCCTCCGCGTGATCCGGCACTGCGCGATCCGGCGCTGCATGATCCGGCGCCACGTAATCCGGCACTGAAAGATTAGCGAATGCGAACGAGGCGATTAAAAATGACGCGCTGGCCCAATTTTCCCTTGCCATACCGCCCGGCGAATGGCATACTAGGCCGATTAGTGTACAGATGAACATATTTATGCATGACATCGATCCGATTCCGAACGCTGCCCAGGTGATTCCGTGGTGCGCGGGCCGCCCCAGAAAAGCCCGCGCGCTGACAACCATGGTGCGAAAACGCGCACCGGCGGACGTAAATGCCGGCCGTATTGGCAGGCGCTGGAATCGCGAAGTGACAGATTTTCCGAGTCTGCGGCGGTGGTTGACGGACAAAACACTCCCGTTCTGTCCGGAAAATAAAAATCCTGGACACACAACTGAAAAAACATTTCCCCAGGGAAGATAAATCGAGCAATCGTGATCAACGCTTATGTTTTCGACGTTCTTTATTAATCGACCGATTTTCGCCAGCGTGCTGTCGATCATCATCACGTTGGCCGGCAGCGTTGCGCGGTTCACGCTTCCCATTGCGCAGTATCCGCTGATTACGCCCCCCACGATTGAAGTTTCGGCCACGTATCCCGGGGCCAACGCGCAAGTGGTGGTCGACACCGTGGCCGCGCCGATTGAACAGCAAGTGGTGGGCGTGGAAGGCATGTTGTACATGTCGTCGCAATGCACCAACGACGGCGCCTACGTGCTTACGGTTACGTTCCACAACGGCGTCGACTTGAACATGGCCCAAGTTCTGGTGCAAAACCGCGAGGCGTTGGCCGAGCCGATTTTGCCCGATTTGGTGAAGCGCCGCGGCATTACGGTGAAGAAAAAATCGCCCAGCACGTTGATGATTGTGAACTTGTTTTCGCCCGATGGCAGGCGTGACAACTTGTATTTGAGCAACTACGCCACCATTCAATTGAAGGATGAGTTGGCCCGCTTGGAGGGCGTGGGAGACATTGCCTACATCGGCCAGCGCGATTACAGCATGCGGCTGTGGCTGGACCCGGAAAAAATGTCGACGCTTAATCTTTCGGCCAACGACGTAGTGCAGGCCATTGAGCAGCAAAATACGCAAGTGGCCGCCGGGCAAATTGGCCAGCCGCCGGTGAAATCGGGGCAAACATTTCAATACACCATTTCGACCATGGGCCGGTTGGCCGATCCCGAGGAATTTGCCGGCATGATTTTGAAGGCCGACGCCTCGGGCCGCATTGTGCGGGTGAAAGACGTGGCCCGCATTGAATTGGGCGCCCAAGGCTACGATCAAACCTGCCGTCTGGATGGCAAGCCTTCGGTGGCGCTGTCGATTTATCAATTGCCCGGCTCGAATGCCTTGGAAATTGCCCGGCGCGTGCGGGCGAAGATGGACGATTTGAAAAGCCGCTTCCCGGAAGGGCTCGACTATTCGATTGTGTATGATACGACGCCGTTTATTGATGAATCGATTAGCGAAGTGTACAAAACGTTGCGCGACGCCGTGATTTTGGTGGCGATTGTGGTGTTGGTGTTCTTGCAGAACTGGCGGTCGGCGATTATTCCGCTGATTGCCGTGCCGGTGGCAATTGTGGGCACCTTTGCCGTGATGGCGGCCATGGGCTTCAGCCTGAATAATCTCACGCTGTTCGGATTGGTGCTGGCGATTGGCATTGTGGTGGACGACGCCATTGTGGTGGTCGAGGCGGTGGAACATCACATTGAAACCGGTCTATCGCCGCGCGACGCCACCATTAAGGCCATGGAGCAGGTGTCCGGCCCGGTCATCGCCGTGGGCTTGGTGCTGAGCGCGGTATTTATTCCGTGCGCTTTCATCAGCGGCATCATGGGGCAGTTTTTCCGGCAATTTGCGCTGACGATTTCTGTATCGACGGTAATTTCAGCGTTCAATTCGCTGACCCTTAGTCCCGCGCTAACCGCGTTACTGTTGCGGCCGCGCGATAAACACGCCGCTCCTCCGCTGCCGTGGCTCGTATTTGTGCTTTCCGGAGCTTGGGCGGGCTGGGAGTTTTTATCGAATTGGGTTGCCGCAGCGGGCCAGAATTTGCCGATCGAGGTTACTCCCGCAGTTGCTCCTTGGATTGGCGCCGCGTTGGGCGCGATTGCCGGCGGCATTGTGGCGTGGCCGCTTAACAAACTGCTGGGTATCGCGTTCCGATGGTTTAATCGCGGCTTCGATTACACGTCGCGATTCTACACGTGGACCGTCGGCAAGCTGCTGCGGGTTTCGGTGTTGGCGCTGGCGGCCTACGGATTCTTGCTGTATCTGACGTACGCCGGATTTAACATCGCCCCCAAAGGATTCATTCCCTCGCAGGATAAGGGCTACCTGGTCGTGAATTTGCAGCTGCCCGATTCCGCTTCGGTGGGCCGCACTGAGCAAGTGATGCAGCGAATGGAGGAAGAATCCAAGAAAATTCCAGGCGTGAAGCACACCGTAGGCATTTCTGGGCAATCGATATTACTCGGCGCGAACTCGCCCAACTTTGGAGCCATGTACGTGATGTTGGACGATTTTTACGATCGGCTGTCGCCAGATTTATCAGCGGAAGCCATTCGTACCCGGCTGCAGGACCGCCTGCAAAGCGATGTTTCGGAAGGGATAGTTCAAGTTCTTGGCGCGCCGCCTTTGGAAGGGCTGGGCAATGTCGGCGGCTTCAAAATGATGATTGAAGATCGAGGCAACGGTGGCTTGCAGGTACTGCAAGATGTCGCCGACGCCACCGTGGCTGACGGCTTGCGCACCCCGGGTCTGCGAGATTTGTTCACCAGCTTCCGTGCCAACACGCCCTGGCTGTATTTGGACATCGATCGCACGGCAGCCAAAACATTGGGCATTTCGATGGCCGAAGTGTTCAACACGCTGCAAGTTTACATAGGCTCGCTGTATGTCAACGATTTCAATGAGTTCGGCCGCACCTGGCAGGTGAACGTACAAGCAGATAAAGATTTCCGCCAGGAGATCGACGGCTTGAAGCAACTGAAAATGCGCACCGACAAAGGCGGCATGGTGCCGTTCGGGTCGTTTGCCCAAGTGCGCGACATTGCCGGGCCGGCGCTGGTGAATCGTTACAACATGTATCCGGCCGCGGCGATTAATGGTAGCCCCGACGAAGGCGTTAGCTCGGGCCAGGCGATCGAACTGATGCAGAATGTGGTGAACAAGAATTTAAGCTGGTCGATGCGCTCCGAATGGACTGAGCTGGCGCTATTGCAATTACAAACCGGCAACACGGCGATGATGGTATTTTTGCTGGCGGTGGTGCTCGTGTTTTTAGTGCTGGCGGCGCAATACGAGAGCTGGTCGCTGCCGCTGGCCGTGATTTTGGTTGTGCCCATGTGTTTGCTGTGTTCCATTGCGGCGGTGCTATTTGCGAACCTCGATATTAATATTTTCACGCAAGTTGGGTTTGTAGTGTTGATTGGATTGGCTTGCAAAAATGCGATTTTGATTGTGGAATTCGCGCGGGCCCGGCGCATTGGCGGAATGACTCGGTTTGACGCGACCCTGGCCGCGTGCCGCTTGCGGTTGCGGCCGATTGTGATGACATCGTTTGCATTTATTTTGGGCGTGGTGCCATTGGTGCTTTCGGTGGGGGCCGGGGCGGAAATGCGCCGCACTTTAGGAACCGCCGTGTTTGGCGGAATGTTGGGAGTGACCCTGTTCGGCATTTTTCTAACGCCTGTATTCTTCTATGTGATTGAAGGAATAAACGATTTAACTCGGCGCATCCGGCGGTGGTACGATACCGATCAAGAAGATTCGGAACCGCGAGAACCGCAAGAGTCGAAAGATCATCCTTTGCCCCCAGTCCAATCGAAGCCGCTGATTCAACGGCCGGTTGAAGCCGCCGTGCTAACTGTGGTTGAGACGGGAGTCCATTGATGGGTAAACTTGAGGGATGCAAACCGATACCGCCGTATCAAGATTTCATCCCTACCGCTCCAAAGGTTGGCCTCCGGTTATTTTCGGATTAATGACGTTGATCTTGGGAATTCTCTTGGCTTGGGGAATTACCGGTGAAAACAAGCAGCCATTCAACTTGGCGCGTTCCAGTGCCTTAGCAATGCTGGTATTCCTTGACCCACTGACATGGTTCAGTCTATGGCTGATGAGTTTGGGGATTGGAATATGGCGAGCGCATGTAGCCATTAGAGAAGACGGCCTGGAGATGTATGCTCATCGATTTTCGATGTGGTCAATACGGCGAATGCGCCGCGTGAGATTGGCGTGGAATGAAGTTGCCGGCATTCAGCCCTTCGCCTTGACGAACATGCTGGCGCCCGGCGGAGTGCAGGAGGAATTTGTTCTGTATACCGCTGCAGGAAAATTCATTCTCCCGGGAATGCTATGGCCGGACGCACAACAAATTGCGACGCAAATTTCCAACCACATGGGCAAAGCGATCGGCGATTTATCGGCCGTGCAGGAACCCATTGTCGGCCGGCGGCCGAGCGACCGCCGAGGTGCTCGCATCATGCACGGCATTGGCTGGTTTGCTCAAGCGGCGGGGTGGGTTTTTGCGGCGATCAGCTTGGTTGCAATTTTTGGAGGGGCAAATTTTCGGTCGATGATCTATATGATCATGTTATCGATGATGTTGGTGCTTTCCGGATCGTCGCTGCGACGGTTTCGCATGGGATGAGCCGAATGATCCGCGCTTCCCGTTTTGTTGCAGCGCTGATTCTGGCGCAGATTTTGGTTTCGTTGAGCGCGATCGCGGCGGAACCAAAGTTCACGCGGGATGAAGTCGTCAGCGCCATGCAGCCGTACCATGGCGCCAGCGAAACCGGCGTCGATTGCAGCACTCTGACCGGGAAAGTAATAGCTGGTTACCAGGGTTGGTTTACCTGCGCGGGCGATTCTTCGGGCCTGGGATGGCATCATTATGAATCGCACGGAGAATTTCGGCCGGGGCGGTGCAATATTGATTTTTGGCCCGACGTCAGCGAACTGGGTGCCGACGAGAAGTTTATCACGCGGTTTTCTTATAGCGATGGCAGCCCGGCATATGTCTATAGCGCCGATCAACCGAAAACGGTGTTGCGGCATTTTCAATGGATGCAGCAATATGGCTTGGATGGCGTGTTTGTGCAACGGTTTGTCGTGGAAACTATCTCGCCTGTGAATTTGCGGCATTGCAATGCAGTGTTAAATTCCTGCCGCGAGGGAGCGAATCGATACGGCCGTTGCTATGCCGTGATGTATGATCTGTCGGGAGTACAAGCCGGCGGTATTCAATATGCGATCGACGATTGGAAATTGCTCGTCGACAAAATGCATTTGGGTCGGGATGCCAACGACCGTGCGTATTTGCATCATGGGGGTAAGCCGGTTATCGCTGTGTGGGGCATTGGTTTTAATGATCATCGAGCTTACACGCTGGATGATTGCGGTCGGCTGCTCGATTTTCTCGAAAACGATCCGAAATACGGTGGCAACAAGGTGATGGTGGGTGTGCCGACGGGTTGGCGAACGCTGGACCGTGACACCATTCCCGACCCTGCTTTACATGCCACACTGTTGAAAGCTGACATCATCAGCCCGTGGACCGTTGGGCGGTATTCAACGTTGGATGGCGTTGACCATCACGCTGCTCATGATTTGCAACCCGATCTAAATTGGTGCCATGACCATGGGAAGGACTATTTGCCGGTCGTCTTTCCGGGTTTCAGTTGGCATAATATGAACCCGAAATCGCCTTCGGACCAAATTCCGCGGCTAAAGGGAGAGTTTTTGTGGCGACAGTACGTTGATGCCCGTGAAGCGGGAGCCACGATGATTTATCAGGCCATGTTCGACGAAATGGATGAAGGAACGGCCATTTTCAAGTGCACGAACGATCCACCGGTCGGCGACAGCCAGTTTCTGACTTTTGAAGGGTTGCCAAGCGATCACTATTTGTGGCTTGTGGGGACGGGAGGCAAACTGTTGCGTGGTGAAATTCCCACATCAATTACGCCGCCGACACGAACAGTTGGCATGAGGCAAGGTGGCCGACAATGATTTGGAAGTAGGCATCTAGCGTATGCGGCGATGGAATTCCAAGAATTCTACTGGCTGATCTTTGACAGCATCTCGAAAATCTCATATCTTATTGGCAATGGACCCGTTCGAGCGTGGTTTCCTTTTGGCAAATCTTTTCTTTCCTTCTTTATTGCCACGTTCGTCCGCTTCGCACGACCGAGACCGCAGTTCCTTTCGTTGCAACCGAGTACACCGCGCCAAGCGAGGAATAAGCCGCAAGGCGCGTTGATTAGGAATTTGGGTCGTTTGACGTAACTACTCGCCCACGTTTTTTATGGGCGAGCGGCTGCGTGCGGCGTGCTGACTTTATCCGGCGCTTGATCACTGCCTGATCAAAGTGTGCAATCAGCGCGGAATTCTATTTTCTCGGGAGATCATGACGATGGTCATCCGTTCCAATGAAACCGGTGGCGTTGCGTCGACCAGCGAAAACGGCAAACAGGTTCCGTTTCCTGGCATTCCCACCACCTGCGACGGCGCGGAGGCTGTCGTGCATGTGGAGATTCGTGTCACACAAGGGGCCGGAGCGTTTCCGATTACCAGTTCGACGACGATGGGCGGAGGTTACAACAATGCCGTGATGAATGGCTGGAAGAATTTGTGGGGCGACGTGCTGATTTTCGTCGAACCGGAAAGTGAGCATTCGGCGGCCTCATTTTGCGAGGGCTTTGCCGCCAGCGGTGGCCGCGTGACCAACTTTACGTCGGGTCAGGGCCTCGTGCTAATGAAAGAAGTGCTGTACACCATTTCCGGCAAACGCTTACCGGTGGTTATGAATATTGGCGCGCGGGCCTTAACCAGCCATTCATTGAACGTGCACGCCGGCCATGACGACCTGATGAGCGTGGCCGATTCCGGTTGGGGCATGCTATTTGGCCGCAACGCTCAAGAAGCTGGCGATTTATGTCTCATTTGCCGGCGTGCCGCGGAATCCTCAGTTACGCCGTTTTTTAACGTGCAGGACGGTTTTCTGACGACCCATACCGTGGAAAAAGTACGCTTGCCGGAGCCGGAGTTCATGAAGCAATTCGTCGGCAGCCCAACGGAAAAGCTGGTGAATTTAATGGATCCAGCGAACCCGATAATGTCGGGCGTGGTGCAAAACCAAGATTCGTACATGAAGGGGAAGATTGCCCAACGTTGGTATTACGACCGGGTGGGTCCGGCATTGCGCGACGCATTCGACGTGTTCTACAAAAATACCGGGCGGCGGTACGATTTTGTATTGCCATACCGTTGCGAAGATGCGGAATACATCATCGTCGGCATGGGTTGTTACATGGAAACGTGCGAAGCCACGGTTGATTATCTGCGGCGATCACGGGGCATTAAAGTCGGGTGTTTAACGGTGTGTTGTTTCCGGCCGTTCCCCAGTCGACAGATCGTGGGTGCCTTGCAGCACTGCAAAGCCTTTACCGTACTGGAACGAATGGACGACCCGCTTTCGACCACGGGCAACCATTTGACGCGGGAAATTAAAGCGGCGTTTTGCGACGCCGTGACGGGGCAAAACGGCTTGGAAAAAATCGAGCAGATTCCGCAAATTTATTCCGGCGCAGCCGGACTAGGAAGCCGTGACGTGCGGCCGGGCGACATTATTGCCGTGGTCGAGAACATGCAAGAAGACGGTCAGGATTATTTTTGCGTGGGCATCGATCATGCGCTGGCTCTGAAAGTAAACGAAGACCCCGATTTGCGCGAATCGGGCACGTTTTCCATGCGCGGGCACAGTATTGGTGGCTTTGGGTCGGTGACGACGAATAAAGTCATCGCCACGATTGGCGGCGACGTGTTTGGCAAAGACGTGCAGGCATATCCAAAATATGGATCAGAAAAGAAAGGGTTGCCGACCACATATTACCTTTCCATTGCCGACCGGCACATTTATTTGCACAGCGAATTGGAATACGTTGACCTGGTCGTGCTGAACGACACCACGGCATTATTCAGCGGCAATCCGCTAGAAGGCCTGGTCGATGGCGGGGCAATTGTGATGCAATCGACCTATACCGAACCCCACGACGTGTGGCAGCGCATTCCCGACCATCATAGACGTACCATCCGCGACAAGCACTTGCGGGTGTTTTATGCCGACATGGTGCAAATTGCCCGCGAAGTAGCCTCGGTGGCCGATTTGCAAATGCGCATGCAGGGTATTGTGCTGTTGGGCGCGTTCCTCAAGCTCACGCCCTATGGTCGACAAAGCGGCATGAGCGACGAACAAGTTTATGCCGGTGTGGAAAAAGCGCTGCGAAAATACTTCGGCAAACGCGGCGACAGAGTTGTGCAAGACAACATGAAGTGCGTCATGCGTGGTTACCAGGAACTGCACGAAGTGCTGCAGGAAATGATGCAAGACGCAGTTGCGGTGTAAAACACAAATTACAATTCTCAAATAAACTTCAAAAACCAAAGGTTTCAAAGGATATTTTATGGCTACTGTGGAAAAAGTTCCTTCGATGAATGAGGCCAATCCGCGCGATCCGTACAACAACAACAGTTACGGCACGCTGGTCGATAGCGGATATAAAATGGTTAAACTTCCCATTCTCGACGTGAATGACTTCAATGAGCGAATCATTCGCTCCTATGAGGAAGGTACGGCAGAAAAAGGATTGGCGGCCGATTTATCGGTCGCCAGATCACTCATTCCCGCGGGCACGGCTACGCTGCGTGATTTCAGCTACATCGCTCCGGACATCCCAGAATACATTCCCAGCAATTGCACCGGCTGCATGGATTGCGTCACGTTGTGTCCGGATACTGCCATCTTGGGCAAAGTGTTGGGCGAAAGCGAATTTGACAAGCGCGTGGCCGCCATTAGCGATCCGCAGGAACGGGAAGATTTTCGCAGCCAGTGGTCCAAAACACGTAAGTATTACGAAGGCCCGGCCAAGAAAGTGGGTGAGGGGGGCCTGTTTTCGATCATGATTGATCCCAGCAAGTGTAAAGGGTGTGCCGAGTGTGTGACTGTGTGCGACGACTTGGCACTGAAAATGATTCCCAAGACCGAGCAGGTGATGACACATGTGCGAAAGAGCCATCGCTGGTTCAAGGAGGTGGGACCCTCCGATCCGCGCTATATCAGCGATAATTTGCTGATCGATATGATGCTCAAGGAGCAAACGCACATCTATACTGGCGGCGCAGGCAGCTGCGCCGGTTGCGGCGAAGGGACAGCACTGCGGATGATGTGCGCTGCCACCGGAGCTAAATACGGCGATGATTGGGCCATTGTGGCCGCCACAGGCTGTAACACAGTGTACACGTCCACGTATCCATACAATCCGTATTTGGTGCCATGGACCAATTCGTTGTTTGAAAACGCGCCTGCCATGGCCATGGGAGTGCGTTCGCGGTGGGATCAAATGGGTTGGGGTAATAAGCCCATGTGGTGCCTGGGGGGTGATGGAGCGATGTTCGACATCGGCTTCCAGGCCCTATCGCGCTTGTTCGCTTCAGGCATGAACATCAAAGTTTTTGTGCTGGATACGCAGGTGTATTCCAATACCGGCGGACAGGCATCCACATCCAGCTACACCGGCCAGAACACAAAGATGAGCGTGCATGGCAAGGTTATCGCCGGCAAGCAGGAGCGGCGCAAGGAAATTGCACAAATTGCGATGATGCATCCGCGCACCTTTGTGGCGCAAACCACGTGTGCGCACGTTAATCACTTTTACCGCTGCGTGCTAGATGCCTTGGCGTTCGACGGACCGGCGCTGATTTGCTGCTTCACAACTTGCCAGCCAGAACATGGTGTGGCCGACAATATGGCCACTGATCAGGCTCGGCTTGCGGTCGATTCTCGCGCCTTCCCATTATTAATTTACGATCCGCGCAAAGGCGATATGCTTCGAGAGCGGCTATCATTACAAGGCAATCCGGCGGTTTCGGAAGATTGGTGGACCAATCCCAAGACCGGCGAAGTAGTCGATTTCATTGAGTTTGCCCGGAGCGAGGGTCGTTTTGGCAAGCATTTTGATAAAGAAGGCAATCCCAGCGAAACACTGTTGCGAGCCAAAGCAGATCGGCTGGAAAACTGGCGATTGTTGCAGGAATTGGCCGGAGTGCGAGGCGGAAAGGCAGCGATAACGTCACGTGTAAAATTGGCCGCTGGCACAGCGGTTGCAATACAGCCTTCGGCGACAAAAGCGCCGTTTGAAAAGCCTGCAGTTCCCGCCGCATCCGCATCAAAAGTTGTAAATAGCGGGAATGGGGTTGGTAAATTATCCAACGGCGCCATGGCTTCCGGATTGGCTATCGGCACGAAAATCAAGTATCGCGATCGGCGGGCCAGCGTATGGGTTAATGGTACAGTGGAATCGCTCCATCCGCTGGTATTGTCTTTGGACGACGATACCGAAATTCGCACTACGCCGGAAGTTTTGGCCGCTGGATTGGCTGAGGGGATTATTGTGCAGCAATAACGAGCATTTGTTCATCAGGCACAGCGTGAGGTGGAAGGCAAACAAAAAAATGACGAATGTCTAAATGAAGTCCGAATGACGAAGCACGAATTGCCTCGTCATTGAGATTTTGTCGTCATTTGTCATTTGGGTTTCGTCATTCGTCATTCGTCATTTTTGTCGGGAGGATCCCATATGCACGCGTTCGAGCGAGGTGAGTTATTAATCGGCGGCATGGCCTTGCGCCAGCTGCAAGGGCGGATCGAGCAGGAAGAGCAAGCAGTGAATTCCAGGGCATGGTTATTGTCCGGCAAGTTGCGGTTGTCTTCGCAGCACGGCAGCCAACTGGAGCTGGAGCGGCAATATCTGTTGCGTATTGACGATGGCCGGGAAGGGCTGGTCGAATTGACGCGATTAACGCCGACCGAAGGTGATTTGGAAGCGGATTTTCGACCGCGTGCTGGCTTGCGCTCATGAACCATGCTAGCCCGGGCCGTGGCCGTAAAGATGTTGAATGGGCGTGGCGTGGCCCCATACGATTTCGTCGGCCGGAAGGTTGAACACAGTGGAAATCTTTTGCCGTTCAGCGGGGCTGGGAGTCCAGCGGCGCAGTAAAATTGCTTTTACACGCTGCTCCTCCAAGCCGGAGTCCTCCACCAATTTCTCTAAGCTGACGCTTTGAGCAATGCACAATTCGGCGACGGTTTGTGGCATGGTAGCGCCTTTCGTTCGGTCCGGCCGATTTTCAAAGCTAAATCAAAAATCCTCTTTCAATCCAAATCGATGGTACCGCACGTTGCGTGGATTCATCGTGTGTCCCCAACTGATGTCGGTCACACCCACTCCTAAAGCGATGGCTAGTTTTTCTCGCTCAGCAGGGCTGGGAGTCCAACGGCCATCGGCAATGGCCGCCACTCGCTCGATTGGTAAGCCGGATTGCGCTGACAGCTCAGCGAGTGTAATGTCAAATTCTTCCAGTAACACATCGATGGTTTTCATCGGTGCGGGCGATGCGAAATAGGGCTGATGGCAATTGCAGGATGCGACAACAACATTGTATCAACCGTGTGACAGCGGGCGAACCAGAAACGATGCCTGCCAAACTCGGTCGGTGTAATTCATGTCGACTTGGCCAGTTACTCCCAATTGGACCATTGGGCAAAGAATTCGTCTAAATGATCATCTTCTGAAGCACAACTTTTCCTGTGTGGATGCCTGTCCGCGTGCAAGTTCGCATCCCCGGGCGCTTGATCGGTTGATGCCGGTAGGAGCCGGGTTAACCTTGTTGGCAGCGAAGCTTGTTCTGGGGACGTTTCCGCTGGCCGGGACAACCGCAAAGGTTCATTGGACGAAATTGGAACAGCGATTGCCTCGAAGGAAATTATCTGCACGTTTTGCAGGGAAGGGTCGGTCACCATATCGCTGTTGGACGAAAGTGGAGGATCAGCTGTCAAATCTGAAGGTAGTGGGGCGGTTGCGGTATCAATGTTTGTGTAATCGCTTATTGTGGGCAAAAAGCTACGCGAGAGGATGGTGCCATTCCAAGGGGGCGCAAGAGCAGCATCTACCACATCAACAGAATTCAGTGACGAGGCAGGAGCAACCGAAGTAGAAGTTACAGAGTCGTTTGAGGAAGACGTCGATGTCGTGGTCCCACTTATGTGAACTACTGCTGCGGCGTTGCCGGTGTTGGAAGCAGCCATCGCCTCACTGGTGCCGTTCTCCGCAGAGGTCGAGCCGCCGCCGTTAAGCAATTGATCGATGAGGTATTGCAGGTCGGCATTGTTCACATGGTGATCGCCATTGATATCGGCGATGAACAATAAATCGGAATCGGTCAAAGTATGACTCAATTGATAACCGGCCATGTTGACGAGCATTTGCATCATGGACACGAGATCTGATGCATCTACGTGGCCGTCATAATTTATATCGCCATGCACCAGATTGATCCCTACCAGATCGGATTGGCCTGGCGTAGGCGGGGCGCCGACCCAATTGGTTGGCTCATCGCCGAATACCCGTGACGAAATACGAGTGAGAGACATTCCACTTTGCTCGTGAGGCAATGAAGGCCAAGGTGCAGCAATGCCGTAATCCACCTCGTCCACCAACACATAGGGCAGCACCGTCGGGTTGTCGGACGATGGCGTATCGGGGCGCAGCAATTGCAAATCATCGCCATTGGCATTCAACGTGCCGGTCCAGCCGCCGACTATTTGCTCGCTGGCATCCAGTCCATAGGCAGCACGAAAGGCGGCAAGCTTGGAAGCGTTGGCCGGATTGCTGGGATCGAAGTCCACAATCAACAGGTTGGCGCGCGGGCCAATGATTGTGCCCAGCGGAAAGTTGAAAACCAACCCGTTGATTTGCCAGGGTACAGCGCCAAATCCGCTAATGGTGTTTGACAAAGCAACAGCTTGCGTGGTCAGATTGGTCAGCTCGACATATTGCAAATCGGGATTGCCGCCGACCGGATTGTACATGACTTCACTAAATGCCACCGGCCCAATCAAAGGGCCGCTATTGGGGCCGCCCAATGTGATCGATTTTTGGGGATATAAAATTCCGGTTCCATTGGGCCAGCGCCCCAGCGGAACATTGTCGGCCACAGCCGAGAGATTCTGATGATCTTCAAAGTTCAATAATGTTCCGCTGGCATTGGTCGATAAAAGCCAGACGTCGTCACCCGAGGTACCGGAAAGTGCAAACGGAATATTGCCGTCCGTGGGAGTGGATGAATCGAATTGCATGGCATCAAACACCAGATACTGGCCGGCTCCGATGATTGTGCCTGTAGGGATTTGATACTTTTTGTAGTTGTCGCTCGAGTCGCTCAAATACCAACCGCCAATGTCGATGGCCGAGGCAGTAGTGTTCAGCAGTTCGATGGCGTCGACGGCAGGCGAATCTTCGCGACTTAACACTTCGTTCACCACGACACGGTCTGCGGGCCCCTTGCCGGCGGTGCCGGGCGTGCCGCCATATTCGTAACTGGAGCGCCAATTGTCGGCGTCGGTCGGATCGCCCAACGCGTCGATAATTTCCAATGAGCTGCCCTTGCCGTCTGCGCGGTTGGGCCAAGGACTATCATCGCTATAGGTAAAATCTTGCAGTACGTCGCCGAAGGGATCGAGCAACCGAATTTCTTCTCCGGAATTTGCCAATTTGCCCGAGTAGGTTCCCGGCGCTAAATTTACGGCTGCGCCATAGATCGATTGAAATACCGACCGGTCACGCGCCAAGACAATTCGCTGTCCCGGAGCAATTTGGAGCGAAGTGGTGAATTGATAAGTAATGGCAGTGTCGAGCTTGACGCCGTTCAGGTCGACCATTTGTGTACCCGTATTGAGCAACTCGACGAATTCCATATCGTCGGAATCTGTAACGCCGGGGCGATCGGCGGGATGGTAGTTCAGTTCGACAATTCGTACAGGATAGGGTGTGGTCAGCTTAAAGATAGAATCGACCAAGGGACTCCAGGTGCTTGTGCTGCTGACATAGACACGCGCTTTCACATGCTCGGACGCATTGATGGCAATGGGACCACTAGCTGGAAGTGCGCCGGAACTTATCGCTCCACCGGTGACACGCGGATCGGAATTGTCCAGTGTGTAATAAACGACGGCGCCAGTAGGAGAACCCGCTGGAAGGCTCACGTTGAGTTGAAACCCGGGACTGACGGTTCCCCCATATTCGCTGTAGACGGGAGCAGCCAAGGACGGAAACCAACCATTGGCGATGAACTGGTTCAGTACGGTAGAAGTGCGATTCGGAAAGTAATTCGTCAACAAGCTTTGTACATTGCCGTTTCGCTGGGCAGCTGTATAGGGCACGCCGGGCGTGTAGTTATCTCCCCAACGTGCCGATTCGCCGACGATGGCCAAATTCAATTCGCCCGCTCGTTGCGTGAACAGCGATTCCGCGGATTGCGGTGTGAGCAGTCCGCCATTGAGCATTAAACGCTGAACTTCGTCGGCAAATTGCAACTTGAATTCTGAATTGGCCATCAGGTCTTTGAAGATGTCCGTCGGGCCGCCCGGTTGTAAAACGCCGGTTACATTGTCTGTAAGATTCTCGAAGACATGCTCGGCATCCCAACTTGCGAATCGCCACTTTCCGGTGCCACTGACATCATCGTAACTGGCATACCAATTGTGTTGGGCCGTGACGGAAGCCCAGTCGGTATTACCTGCGTAGTAGTTGATGATCATGTAGTCGATGAAGCTCTTAGTATCCAGCAGGTTGGTCACTGCCTGATAGTTGGCCTGCACGGTCATGTTTTGGCGGACGGCGGCTAAAAGAGTCGCATAATCCGGAACGGCCGTCGTGCTATTGTTGACCGGCGTGGTGGGATTGTGCTTGATGACATCGTAATTGTCTTTGTCGTCGCCCAAGTACGACGAATCGAAAGAATCGTCGGGCCGTTCGTGCACGTAGTACACGCCCCAATACAAGCCGTCGATGTAAAGTTGCACGTACGTGCCATGCGGGGCATTTCCGCCAGCGAGATTTTGTAAATCGGCCACGAATTGGTCCTGCACGCCGGTTTCGCGGCCGCGCTGAGTGGCATCGGGATGGGTCCATACGTTATTTGATTCCGCGTCCAAGATTAAAGTATCGAACGATGTGGCCGCTTCCGGGTCGAACGTCGAATCGGTAAACAGCGGAAAATCAAGCTTAGATGGGCCATAATCGGAAGTGAACTTAAGGCGGAAGGAAAGCTTGTCCTGCTTCCAGCGGTCGTCGCTTGTGCCGCCTTGGATTTGGATCGAATCGTCAATTTGAAATTGCTGGGTGCCATCGGCATTGAAATATTCAGTCGAGGCAGCTTCCGGAATGCCCGCGCCGGAAATATAAATGCCTAGCCCATTCGGTCCGAACATGCTGTCCCAGGGCAAAGTGATGGACATGGTCGGGATGGCTTCCAAGGCCGGAATAATTTGGCTGGCATAAGTGGGATTGTTGACGATGTTCGGATCCATCGCCCAATCCGGCCCGGAATGGCCCCAGGTTGCATAGTCGGGCAGGTTCGCGCCGGTTTGATGAATCACATCGTTGAGAAAGACGTAGGTTTCTGTATCGACATTGGTGGGCGTATAGCCGACCTTGAAGGCAGCCGCGCGCAAATTCGTAGTCGTGGAGATGAGAATTGGTGCGGTGTAAATTAAACCTGTGGTGGCGGTCGGCTCGCTGCCATCGAGGGTATATCGGATGGTCGCGCTGGGTGTGACCGTGGTGATAGCAACATTGAAAGGCGCGCTATAAAATCCACGATCGACCGAAAACTGGGTGTCAGCTACAAACCCTAAGGAGCCGGTGTTGTTGGCGGCGCCGGGCGTGGGCGTGGACATGTAGCCCACGGTCGGTGGATTGTTGCGTCCAGCCGATAGCAGCGGGTCGATCAAAAAATCCGTCAGATTGCCGGACTGATTTAATCCGGCAATTGCCAGTACGTTATTGCCGTTCACAAGCTTGTTCACGAATGATGAGATATTGAAATTCTGATAAACTTCTGCTTGTGTGTCGGTGTGCGTGTTTGAGGCCGATGAGCCTGATCCAGGCGCGCCTGTAAAGTTTGCTCGTGCCACTTCGGTGCCGTTGAGATAGGCAACAAAGCCGTCGTCATAACGCAGTTGTAGTGTGAGCGAAGTCAATTGACTGACATTGGTTTCCGAGAATGCCAATCGTAAAAAAGCGGCATTTCGCTGCGGCGAAACATTCATCATGGCGCCGACATCCGTGTTGATAAACGGTCGGTAATCTTGCGTAGCGGTGGGGGCGGTATCGTAACCCACGCCGATTTGCCCAGCCAGCCAGTTGGAATCGTCGAAGCCCACGGTGTTCCAATTCGATGCCAGCGTTGAAGTGGTGGCAGGAACTAACACCTTCACAGGTGCATCCTCGTCGACGAGCATATCGGTTGTGGTGGAGGTGGCGGTGATGCCGTACGACACATCGTCCAATTGCGCCGGGTAACTCGCATAACTGGAGGCGATTGTTTGATCGGGCATTTCCAGCGCCAAGTATCCGCCACTGGTGTTCAATTCAAAATTTGTGTGCAGTTCTTGGCCAGATACAGCCCGATTTTTTCCCGAGGCGAACACGGTCAGAAATGCGCCGGCCGCTAGATTTGTGGAAGGGAATTGCCACTTGGTGGGATTACCGAGATCATCGGTGAGATACCAGCCGCCCAGATTGACCGCTGACGAGCCGGTATTTTGCAGTTCGATCCAATCGGAGTGGGCACCGTCCTGATCGAAAATCCCGTGCACGTTGCTGGCCAGAAACTCGTTGATCATTACGGCCAGTACACAGCGAGATTCCAATCGCTCAAATTCCATGCTGCGCAAAGTGAGCAGGCGGGGCCCAGTTTTTTTGTGCCACCGTCTTCGGCGTATCGCCATTCCCAGAGCTCCTCTTTCCCCCCGCGATCCAAAACGATCGGACTTTGCCTCGCCGAATTTATTAGCAAGGCGTGTAAGCTGCTGTTAGCATAGCAAGCTTCAAAATCGAGGTAAAGCAATCTAAAATCATGCATCCATTAATTTGCGGTGTAATTTCCAGCGGTTGCAAAGTGCATAGATCGTGGTTTTACACATAGGTTGGTTCGCTAACAAACGAAGCTTTCAGGCGGGACATTCCGTCGGTAGTAGTTACGATTGGTTGGTAGCCAAAATCGCGGCGGGCGGCGGAAATGTCGAACCAATGCGAACGCCCAAGCTGAGCCGCCAAAAACCGAGTCATGGGCGGTTCTGTCCGCAATCGTAATACCCGGTATGCAGTTTCCATCATCAGTCCGACGCGCCAGGCTTGCGTAACCGAAATGCTTTTCTTCACGGCGGGCAAGCCAGTCAAGGCCAGCAATTCGTCGATCCATTGCCAGCAGTTCACCGGCTCGCCTTGACTAATGAAATAAGAGCGGCCACAAACCGGCGATCCAGGAATAAGCGCGTCGGCAGCCAGCAAGTGTGCGGCAGCTGCGTTATCGACATAAGCGATATCGGTGAGGTTCTGGCCATTGCCGACTTTGCGCAACCGCCCAGAACGAGCGCTGGCCAAGAGGCGCGGCAATAAGTGACGATCGCCCGGGCCCCAAATTAAATGCGGCCGCAATGCACAGGTCCTTAAGTCACCTTCGATGTTGGCAGCCAAAACGGCTTGTTCGGCCAGGGCCTTGCTGTGCGAGTAATGGCACAGCCAACGATGAGTATAGGGCAGCGATTCGTCATCGCCACATTGATCTGCCGTGGTAAAAACTACGCTTGGGCTGCTGGTATATACCAATCGTCGAACCCCATGGCGGCGACAAGCGGCGATGACATTTTGCGTACCCTGCACATTGACTTGAAAATAATGCTTCCACGGCCCCCACAATCCTGCCACGCCTGCTACATGAAAGACCGTGTCCATGCCATTTAGGGCAGCATCAACGGCAAGCGGATCGCGGATGTCGCCTACCGCGATTTCAACATGCTCCGATTTCAGTCCAAACAGCGCAGCCCAAGAAGCTTTTGGCGTGCGACAAAATACGCGCACGTGGTTATCACGAGCCAGCGCTTGTTGGACGATGTGCCGGCCTAAAAAGCCAGCGGCACCGGTGACGAGAACGCTCACGTTTTCTGTCCTTGCCGTGGCCGTGTTTTTCGCGCAGCCCAATGAGACAACTGTTCGCGATTGATTTTTACATTATGCCGTACATCGACGGGGAGCGATTTACGGATTAAAAAGTCGTGGATCGGTGGAGAGCAGTTAGCCGATTTGGCGAGCGTTCGTAAATCGGCAATCAACTTTTCACGCTGTTTTCGACCGCGCGAATATCGGCCCGGCTGCGGTTCAATTACAATCACCGGTGCTTGCTCCCCCGGCAAGCCAATGCCGACCAGCGCTGAGCGAGATACATCAGGATGCTGGTTGAAAATGGCCTCGCAGAGAATTGTGAACATCGTCGTATCTGTCGGTGCCGGACCGTGGGCGAAGCGACGATCGTTCCCGGCCACACTTGTGATTACTCGCTGTGACATGCGGCCGCAAAACCAGAAGCGATCGCGTTCATCCAAATATCCGACATCGCCCATGCGGTGCCAAAATCCGGTGCTGTCGTATATTTTTGCTTTCGCGTTGGCGTTGCTCTCCGTCACATATTCGGTAGTGACATTTGGGCCTTGGACAATGAGTTCGCCGATTTGCCCGCACGGCATTTCTTTCGTACTGTCCAAACTGGGGATTGGATCGTCGGTAATCCGGATCACCCGCCAGCAAATACCTTCGAATCTGTTGCCGACGCATACCCCGGCTCCTTGTTCTGTGCGAGCCCAAGTTTCGTTAAGAACTATGGAAGCTGCAATAGACGCCACTGGCAACGCCTCGGTAGCACCATAGGGAGTATGCATGCCTCCTTCAGGGTGAATGCAGGCAGTCATGCGACGCAATATATGCGCCGCAACTGGTGCACCGGACGAAAGAATGCGTCGCAAACTAGGTAAACGGAGATGTTGTGCCTCACAATATCGTCCAACAACATTCCAAATTGCCGGAGAACCGAATGCCTGGGTGGCTTGCCAGTCATTCACTGCGGTGATGATATGCCGCGGATCGACACGAGCAGGTCGAGTGACATCCATTTGTGGAATGATGCTGCTGACACCCATTGCGGCATTAAACAGCCCAAATAGCGGGAAACAGGAAATGTCGATTTCTCCCGGCCGAACCCCATAAAAATTCTGGATTTGGCTGACCTGCTTGTCGAAGTTTCCGTGGCGATACAACACACCTTTGGCCGGGCCTGTACTACCGCTGGTGAAGATAATGGCGGCGGGCGTAGCAGCAATCGTGGCCTCGGGCTGGAAATTTGATACTCTCGCGCCAATACGACGGATTTCATTCAACGTTGGCATTCGCGAAAACCATCTATTGCCAACGACCACATTGAAGCGAGCCGCTGGAAATAGATTTTGCATCGATAATCGAGCAAAGTGTACAGCTGACCCGCCAATAAAGCCTTGCGGCTGAACTTCTGCCAGGGAGCGAATCACATTGCGCATCCCCATGCCAGGATCAATCAGGACTTGTACTGCGCCGAGTTTGAATAAAGCGAAAATCAACGAAACGAAATCGATTCCTGGTTGCAGCAATAATGCAATGCGCATGCCTGGTTCAATGCCTAACTTGTCGAGTCCGGCGGCAATATTGGTACTATCGGTATCGAGCTTTGCAAATGACAGGCATCGATAGCCAGATGGACAAATTAGAACCTCATCGGTCGGATCATCTGGAACGGAAGAATGTTTTTTTCGACATGGTTCGGCGATAGCCACCGCCGAGGGCATAAGCCTGGCAATTTCAGCAAGACGCTGCGATACATTCGCCTTTGTATGTACCGTAGCAGATGTTGTTCTGGCGGTGCATGTAATCGGTTGCATGGGAATTGGAACGCGCAGCATAAAATTCAAGGAAAGCCGCTTGCTCAGAAATCCTGCTCCGAAGGCACAAAGGCCTACATCATGCCGTTGTTAACGATTTCTCGCAATTGGGGGACGGGTATGCGGAGTGGCGAGCTCGAGCTAGAATTAAATGTCCTGGAGGCACAGGTTTTCTAACGACGGGCTATTCCACGGGAGGAATTGAACTTGCCTAGTTTAACCGTCGAAAACTACGTCAAGGCAATTTATCAGATCAGTGCGGAACAGAACGGTGAACCAGCGACCACCGGTCAATTGGCCGCAGCGCTGGGCGTTTCACCAGGTACCGTGACCAGCATGCTTAAAACGCTGGGGGAGAGTAACCTGGCGGAATATACGCCGCACCATGGGGCCAGACTTACACATTCGGGGCATGCCTTGGCCTTGCGCGTTGTGCGGCGGCATCGGTTGATTGAACTGTTTTTGGTGCGTACGCTGGACCTCAACTGGGACGAAGTGCATGAAGAGGCCGAGCACATGGAGCACGCGGTCAGCGATTTGTTGATCGATCGTATCGACGCCTTTTTGGGCTACCCTGATTCCGATCCACACGGCGATCCAATTCCTCGGGCTGATGGTTCGGTTGCCGCGCCAACAACGCACAGCCTGGCCTCCTGCCGCGAAGGAGAGCCTTTCCGATTGATCCGTGTGCTCGATCAGTCGCCGGAATTTCTGCGTTACCTAACGGCCGCGGATCTTTCGCCGGGCACGCAGGGAAAGGTGCTGCTAAACCGGATGGAGGCGGGCTCGCTCTCAGTTGAAGTAGGTGGACAAGTGACATCGCTGGGGCGCGACGTGGCGGAAAAATTGCTCGTTGCTCAACCGTGATGGGTTTAGGGCATTTTCACTTGACATTGGTCCACCCGTCATTCCCCAATACATGGTTACGCATGCTACCCTAACTCCGTAATACATCGATTGGCTCAAAAGCGGCAACAGCTCTGGCCGCGATGGCACGCTTGACCAAGCTCCTAAGGCGGGATTTTCATCGCTGGTTCGGCTGCCTAATTCTATCCTAATGACCCAGCCGTTTGACGTCATGCCTCGTTGATCGTAAAACTTGTGATAGCGGCTGCGATTTCCGATGAGAGGTCCCCGCAATGGAGGCCTGTGAACCTGGTCAGGGTAGAAATACAGCAGCCATAAGCAGTCACCTTTTTGTGCGGAGGACCTCTCATCGGGAGTCGCCAGTGCAACTTGAGCATGTATCAATATTGATTGACCGCATTGAATCGTATGGCCGATGAAATAACCACGGATGGAATTGCACATGAAGCCGTAGGGCGGGCCGGAGGATATGTCGTTATTGCCAGGCGGTATCGCCCGCAAACGTTCTCGGAATTGATTGGCCAGGAACATGTGGCCCAAGGGCTGGCGGCGGCGATTGCAGCCAGCAGAGTAGGGCACGCTTATCTTTTCACCGGGGCTCGCGGAACTGGGAAAACCTCAGCGGCCAGAATTTTGGCCAAGGCGCTGAATTGCAAGAATGGGCCGACGCCGACGCCATGCAACCAGTGCGATATTTGCCGTTCCATTACTACCGGCGAAGACATGGACGTTCTGGAAATTGACGGGGCCAGCAATCGCGGTATCGATGAAATTCGCCAACTGCGGCAAAATGTGAACGTACGGCCGAGCCGAGCTCGGTTCAAAGTTTACATCATCGACGAAGTGCATATGCTGACCGAACCCGCGTTCAACGCGCTTCTGAAAACTTTAGAAGAGCCGCCGGAACACGTGAAGTTCATTTTTTGCACAACTGAGCCGGAAAAGATTCCGATCACCATTCTTTCCCGGTGTCAGCGGTTCGATTTTGCCGGAATTCAAACCAAGCAAATTGTCGAACGTCTGCGACAGATTGCCGTTGGCGAGGGAGTAAACGCTGAGCCGCAAGCGCTCGAACTTTTGGCCCTCCGGGCCGCCGGATCGATGCGCGACAGCCAATCACTACTGGAGCAACTATTAGCCTTTGGATCAAAGGGAATTACTGTAGCCGACGTGCATCGCTTGCTAGGCACGGCCGGTTCAGACCGAATTTCGCGATTGGTAGAAAAACTGATTGCACGTGATGCAGCAGCGGCGCTGGCGGAGTTAGGCCAGGCCGTGTCGGATGGCGTCGATGTTGGGCAGTTGCTCTCCCAACTACTCGGTTATTTCCGAGATGTAATGGCGGCTGCGGCAGGTTGTCCTGCAGATGCACTGTTGCACGTTTTGGCTGGGGAATTCGAAAAGGTTCGTAGCACCGGTCTACGTTTAGGGCTAGAGACGATTCTTGCAGTATTGCAAATTCTTGATCAGACAATTTCTCGGCTGAAATTTCTGACGCACCCGCGTACAGTAGCGGAGATTGCTTTGGTGCGGATCTGCAAACTGGAAGACCTTGATGCTTTGCAGCAGTTGATTTCTCAAATGCGCGAGGGATGGCTCCCAACTGCTACGACGGCTGCTGGTACGGCGGTTATCCAAGCAGATACTTCCTCTGTGGCATCAAAAAAAAAGCACGTTGAGCCTATAATATGCGCCAGCTCAGATTTCAATGAGTCGGCGGCATCGGGAACCGTCATTCCAAGCGAAGTGCAGCCGGAAAACGGTAAAAACGAATCATCGCTGCATCAAGCGAACACTGCTCGCTCACCCTTCGACTGTGCCACTGCGCGGCCCGCAGAAGAAAAGCTGCAAATCAATGAAGCAAATGGAGATTTGCTCGGGATCAATTCAGCGGATGGGCCTCCATTCTCCTTGAAGGAAAACGAAACGGCCTCAAAATCTGCGATTGAAATCTGGCAGATAGCTGCAGAACGTTTGGGAGGTTTAGCTGCGGAAAAAGCACAACAGGCTAAAAATGCTGCAATTTCCGCGCCAAATAAACTAGTAGTTATCTTTCCTAAAAGGTATAATTTTTGCAAGCAGTTCTGCGAACGGCCTGAGATGGTTTTGCAATTGAAAGAAATCATCGAAGAGCTAGCTGGTCGCGCATTGCAGTTGGAATTTCGGTTGAGCGATGACGAGACAACTAAACCTGCGGAGCCACAAAGAGCTGCCAATCCGCGGCAACGAATGTACGAAGCATGTCAGCGCCCTTTTGTTCGGCAAGCCATGGAATTGTTTGAGGCGACCGCTCAACGACTGGAGGAGCCAGCGAAAGGCTAGTGGCAGGCAATGGGTTTGTTGAAATCGTACGGATGCAAAGAGAAATCAAAAACTAGCAAAAAACAACATGTTCAAAGGACTTACAAACCTGGCATCGCTCGTTAAGCAGGCTCAGCAAGTCGGCAGTCGCATGCAGGCCATGAACGAGGAACTCAAAACTCGCCGAGCCACTGGCAAAGCAGGCGGTGGCATGGTCGAAGCGGAGGTTGATGGATTAGGCCAAGTTTTACGAGTTACGATCGATCCATCGTTGATTGAACGCAAAGACCGAGAGCTAATGGAAGATTTAGTTCCCGCAGCGGTGAATGCCGCCATCGCCAAATCGAAGGAACTGCATGCGGAAGTTCTTCGTGGCTTGACTGATGGGATGGATCTGCCGGGCCTGAAAGAAGCGCTCGGCGCCGGCTCCCTCGACGTTCAGCCATCCTCCGAACCCGAATAATATTGGATCGAATATTCAGTCTTTGCCAAAGCATCGAATTGTTAAACCTTGATCACTCAGTCCGTCACAAAGCTGATTGAACAGTTAGCCAGGCTTCCAGGCATAGGCCGTAAAAGCGCGGAACGAATTACTTACCATTTATTGCGAATTTCGAAAACCGACGCGTTGGCTCTGTCGGATGCCATTCGTGATGTAAAGGAGAACGTTCGCTACTGTAAGGTCTGTTTTAACCTATCGGAAACCGATGAGTGTGAAATATGCCGAGATCCAAAACGCGATCGACGTTTATTGTGCGTAGTGGAGCAGCCGCGCGATTTGATCGCTTTGGAGCAGCCGGGAACCTATAAGGGGTTGTATCATGTATTATTGGGGCGGATTGCACCGCTGGATGGGATGGGGCCAGACCAATTGACAATCGACGCTTTAGTAAATCGGGTAAGAAACGGCGAGTTTAGGGAAGTAATTATGGCCACAAATCCGACCTTAGAAGGAGACGGCACGGCCTTGTTTATTTCGCAGCAATTGACTGGGTTTCCAGTTGAAATCACTCGCCTCGCCCGGGGTATTACTACGGGCAGCGTACTAGAATTTGCGAACAAAGAAATTTTAGCGGATGCCCTGTCCGGGCGACAGAAGTTTTAGCCAAAAATGGTAGAGTTAGGGTGAGGTGGTCGGTAGTTGATTGGGAATTAAGTAGTAAGCGAATGACATGTGACGTTGGATTTTTGAACCCTGAATTCTGAGCTCTATTATGCGACTTTCCTTCGGCCAAGAAATGCGGATGGTCCAGAAGCAAATTCTGGCGCCGCGTATGATCCAGTCGATGGAAATCTTGCAATTGCCAATCCTCGCTTTGCAGGAGCGGATTGAGCAAGAGATGCAGGAAAATGAGACGTTGGAATTGCAAGAGCTCGATCCGGACCTGCCGGAAGAGCAAGCGGAGCAGGAAAACCCTAATGCCCCCACTGTCGAAGAACGTGAACTCGTCGTCGACGAAAAAAAGAACAACGAAGACGATTTTGAACGTCTGTTGCAATTGGATGAAGAATGGCCCGATCACTTCGAGGAACGCAGCCGCCCTTCGGCCACGCGGATGGAGGAAGAAGGTGAACGCAAGCACGATGCCATGGCTAACGCCGTGGATCGGCCTGAGTCCCTCAACGATTATCTGCATCATCAACTCAGTTGGTTTGAATTGGATTCCACAGTCCGCCAGTGGTGCGACCGAATTATCTATAATTTGGACGCCAATGGCTATCTGCAAAGCCGCCTAGAAGACTTCGTGGAGCCCGATGCACCGCCGGCACAACTGGAATTGGCTCGGCAGGCGCTCTCGATTGTGCAAAAACTCGATCCACCTGGCGTAGGGGCTCGTGATCTGAAGGAATGTCTGCTTTTGCAGCTAGTTCCCGGAATGGACTATTACGAGCAACTGAAGACGCTCATTTCGAACCATCTCGAAGACTTGGAACACAACCGTTTGCCGCAGATCGAACGCAAAACCGGTTATTCGCTGGAGCTCATTAAGGAAACACTAGAGCATTTGCGTCACCTCAACCCGAAGCCCGGCGCGGCATTTACATCAACCTACGTGCAACCGGTGGAGCCAGACGTATTTGTTGAGCCGGGTGAAAACGGGCGCTACAAAGTGCGCTTGGAAGATGGCCGCACCCCGAATTTGTTTATCAGTCCGTATTATCGCAAACTATTGATGAGCGGAGATACGGACGAAAAAACACGGGAATATATTAAGCGAAAAATCAACGCTGCTCAGTGGCTTATTGAATCCATTGAGCAGCGACGCAATACGCTCACTCGGGTGTCGCAGGCGATTGTCGATCATCAAATCGAGTTTTTGAACAAGGGGCCCGAGGCCATTGAGCCGCTCAAGATGCAGCAAATTGCTGACAAGGTGGGCGTGCACGTGACCACCGTGAGCCGGGCAGTGGATGATAAATGGATTCAAACGCCGCGGGGGATTTTCCCGCTCAAACGCTTTTTCGTGGGAGGCACCGTTAGTGCTGATGGTGAAGAAGTAGCGTGGGACACGGTCCGCATGAAGCTCCAAGAAATCATTGACAAAGAAGACAAGGCCAGTCCCCTATCCGACGATGATTTAGTAACCGAATTAGGTAAGCATGGGCTTACAGTAGCACGGCGGACCGTCACCAAATACCGCAAGGCAATGAACATTCCTAGTTCTCGCCAGCGGCGCGATTGGACAGCGGCACCAAAAGAAGTTGCGCCCAAGGAAAACAGTTTGGTTCTTCCGGAGAATCATTTGCCGGAATTGAGCAGCTTGCCCGCGAGTCAGCAGGTTAAATCACCTGCTTCAGTGGCGAACGACCAAGCACCAATTCTGAGTAGTCCCCCAGCAACTGATCCCGATCGTCCTGCATCATTGGATGGGAAATCAACTATTCGTTTTGGCTAAGGCAATTCTCATTGAATTCGATCGTTTCCTCTATCGACTCTCAGTTTTTCTGCGCACACTCTTAATTTGCCGCTATCCAGATTTGTAAAGTAACTGCATGCGATGCCCTTATTGCCGTGTGGATAACGATAAAGTAATTGATTCTCGCACGGGGCAAGATGGTTTTTCCATTCGTCGCCGCCGAGAATGCGTACATTGTAGCCGCAGGTTCACAACCTACGAGCGCGTTGAAGAACCGGTGATTAACGTTGTGAAAAAGGATGGCGTGCGTGAACCGTTCGATCGGGAAAAAATCAAATCTGGTCTGCTTAAAGCCTGCTGGAAGCGACCGGTGAGCGACGAACAATTGGAAGGCATTGTGACGGCAGTGGAAAATAACGCATTTACGAATTTCGAAACTGAAGTGGACAGCCGTTACTTGGGTAATCTGGTGATGCAATATCTTCGTGACGTCGATCAAGTAGCATATGTGCGCTTTGCCAGTGTGTACCGCGAGTTCAAGGATTTGCGGGACTTCGTGCAAGAACTCAAGCCAATTTTAGCCGAAGCCAAGCGAGCGCCAAAATAATCGCGCTGTTTTGTCTACATTCAATCACGCTTTGACATCGCCACTCTTTGGCGAATTCGGCGACTTTGTTTGGATGAAAAGGGAGAACTGTAAAAATCATCCAACTCGCGAACCTGTCTATTCGCTCGATGCTTTCCAATCGCCGCTTCTACCGCCAGATTTCTCCTCAAGCCGGACATGCTCAATCCTCATACCTCGCTCGGCGCTTTTGCACATATCGTAAATGGTGAGTGCCGCAATGCTGACGGCTGTAAGCGCTTCCATTTCTACACCAGTTTTGCTGGTAGAGGAGACCGTGGCCTCAATGTGCACAATGCCGCTATTTTGGCGCGAATTTTCGGCTTCGTCGGGAAAAGCAAAATCGACGGTCACGGAATCAAGCGGCAATGGATGACACAACGGAATTAAATCCGCCGTGCGCTTGGCGGCCATGATGCCAGCTAATCTAGCGATTTCAAGTACGTTCCCTTTTGCCAACTTTTGATTGTGCACCAGTGACAAGGTTGCAGTCGACATTGTTACCATCGCGCTAGCTCTGGCGCTTCGCCGAGTGATCGATTTTTGGCTCACATCGATCATGCGGCTGGCGCCATGCTCGTCGAAATGAGAGAGTTCGTGTGGCATGGCACTATGATACACTGGGCGCGATTCGCTTGTAAGTAAAAATAGGTCGCTCTTGTCGCACTAACGGCAGCTGCCTATAACGCGACTATCCGGCATACAAATGGTTCAGTTAACTTTCAAGATACTAAAGCGATGTCTTCTGTGGTTGGCGGCCATGATTTGTTGCCGATTGGGTTAGCTCTTGGAATTATGCGAAAACCCAACAAGGGGAGCAGTTGCAACGTTTTTCATTTCCGTAATTAAAGAATAACAGAAACGTAGATCACAATTGTTTTACAACAATGAAGTTTGCTCCCTTGGCGAGCATAGAAAAATGGTAACTGGAAATCCGTTTGGTCGCTCAAAAATGGTTGTACCAATGGGCATGGTGCTTGTGGCTTGGACGACCTTTGCAGTGCTATGCGGGCTGAGGTTCCAGGTCAATTTAGCGCTCTGCCTGCCGCAGCCAGCGCAATGTATGCCCCCGAACTGCGGGGCAATAGTGACGAAATAAAACTGAAAATCAGCGATTAGAGCAGTTGGCAATAGGGCGACAGCTATATGTTGCCATCCGTGCCAGCTATTTGCTGATTCTTTGGTAAAATACGTTGGCCGGCATTTCCCATCTTTTCTGCTGCAGGGAATGAGAAATCTGGCGAAATCCCAAGCGGCAAAATTGGGTTGATTCAAGGATTTCGCGATACCTTGAGTAGCGCATGGTGGTTAAAACCAAAATGGGCCAGTACTTGAAGTGGAAATCGATAGTAACTGTGCAATAATACAGTTCCATTTCGGTGTATCTATTAGAAAGTGGCGTGCATGGGTAGCCGATGGTTTAATACCGCCGTGGTTTTGGTTTGGCTAACGACCGGCACATGGTTAGTTGTGGCCAAAATTTTGCCTCCGCTGCGCCGCGGAGAGCCACCGAACTATCACTCCATGTATAGTCTCCAAGCGACGGAAGCAGGTTTGCATGTTGCTTGGGATATGTCACTTAATGGTAAGGAGTTGGGCTATGCGGTGATTTCGCTACAAAAAAAGAATAGCGACATGACCGAGGTGGAAAGCCGCATTCATTTTGAACACGTGCCTTTGGAAGAGTTGTCGCCAGCCTGGATGCGAGCATTGATGCATACAGCAGTTCCACCTGGTGATAACTTCCGCATGTTCGTGGAAAGTCATTTGGTAATTGATAAGCTTGGATATTTGTCCGAGTTCAACTCGGCGCTGCGGATCGATGGCTTGCACGATGTCATCCGAATAAAAGGAACTGTGAATGGAACGTTGCTAAAAATTGTGGTACGCGCTGGTGAAGTGGAATATCCGTTCGATACCTATTTGCCTGGCGACGCCCTCGTATCTGACGAATTATCGCCACAATTGTGCCTGACCGGCCTGCGGATTGGACAAGAATGGACCGTGCCGGTATTCAGTCCATTGCGACCGCCGAACAATCCTGTAGATGTGTTGCAAGCTCGGGTCGAACGTCGCGAAGTATTAATATGGGAAGGCCAGGGAGCGGCAGTCAATTTAGTAGAATATCGTGCTGATTCCGGATCGGCACTATCCTCCACGAGTCAACCACGAGCCAGAATTTGGGTCCGCGATGATGGCGCAGTTCTCAAGCAGGAAGTGTCGATATTGGGTTCTGACTTGACTTTTCTGCGACTTTCTCCGGAACGGTCGGATGAACTTGCCGTACGAAGTAAAGACGAAGAGCCGGAGGGCAGGTTACATATGCACCGGCGAGGCGGATTTGGAGGGCCATTGAACGCCAATTCAAATCCCGCAAACTCCAATCTCAGTGTGCCCGATACTGGCCCTGATCCTACCGAACCCGTGACTAGTCCACCGCCCTGAGTCATGGCGAACAGGCGATGTTAGTCGGCATTTATTTCTGATCGCCGAAATCAGTTTTTGAAGACAGCGATGATCGAATTCGACCAAGTAGTGCGAAACTATGGACCAAAAACGGCGGTTGACCGTTTGACCTTAGCCATTCCGCCCGGCGAGTTGTTTGCGCTCTTGGGCCCCAACGGCGCCGGCAAAACAACTTCCATCAAAATGTTGGTCGGCTTATTGCGACCCACCGTCGGTACAGTCCGGATTTGCAACTACGATGTTGTCCGCGAAACGCGTCAGGCCAACCGCTGCCTGGGTTACGTGCCGGAAGAACCCTATCTGTACGAAAAGCTTTCCGGTCGCGAGTTTTTGCAATTTATCGCAGATTTGTACGGCCTAGGTCGTGAAGAAGCAGCGACTCGAATTGCGCGTGAAATTCAAAATTTTAGTCTCGCGGAATTCGTTGATCAAATGACAGAAAGCTATTCGCACGGCATGAAGCAAAGGGTTGTGTTTGCGGCTGCGCTATTGCATGATCCGGCAGTGCTAGTATTGGACGAGCCCATGGTGGGACTCGACCCGCGCAGCATGCGGTTGGTGAAGGACTTGCTCCGAGAACGGGCGAATGCCGGCATGACCGTGTTTATGTCAACTCACACCTTGGGGCTGGCCGAGGAAATTGCCGATCGCATTGGAATTGTCGATCGCGGCAGACTAAAATTTTTGGGCACTGTCGCCCAATTGCGGCAACAATTGGCACAGGAACATACCAGCTTGGAACGCATGTACCTCGATCTGACGGCCACGGCCGAGGAAGCGGCTGCGCGCGAGTCAGTTTGAACGAATTTCTCGGAAGCAAAAAAAGATATTTCCATGGCCACGGCTGCCGTTAACGATTTTATTCCGCCGGTGGGCGGTTTGCTCGACGCGCATGATGAAGCGCAGTTATTTTGGCAGCTTCGTTGGCGTTCGGCATTTGCAAATCTGCGTTGGATGTTGGCCTCGGCACGGTTGCGAATATCACTTGTTGGTTCGCTCAGTTTGTTTTTTTGGTGCGGACTGTTCGTGTTATTCTACCATGGCTTTACGTTTTTATCGTCGCCGTCGATCCATACCAATGTGATCGAGCCACTTTTCAATGCTTTCTTTTTGGCTTTGATGTTGATGCTGATTTTTTCGTCCGGCATCATCCTGTACAATGCGCTGTTCAATTCCAGTGAAGTGGCGTTTTTAATGACCACGCCGGTCCGCGCGCAACGCATTTTTCAGCACAAGTTTCAAGAAGCGGTCTGGTTTAGTAGTTGGGGATTTGTCTTATTGGGCAGTCCTACCTTGGTGGCCTATGGCGTGGCGACTTCGGCACCATGGTATTACTTCGCGCTGTTGTTGCCGTTCGTTATTGCGTTTGTGCATATTCCAGCCGCGATTGGCGGAATACTGTGCCTGTTGCTTGTAAATCGTCTGCCGTCCGTTCGGATGCACGCATTGGTTCTGAGCTTAGTGGCGGCAATTCTGTCGTTGTCTTGGCTGGCCTGGACGATGTTCAATGGGGCGGAAAATAATTTGATGACGCCAGAATGGTTCCAGGAGATGTTTTCCCGCTTGCGTTTCACTGAGCAGCGGCTATTACCCAGTTGGTGGCTAAGCACAGGGTTGCTAGAGGCGTCGCGGTCTTCTGTGCTGGTTCCGTTGGGAGATCCACCGTGGGCCCAGAGCTTGATGTATTTGGCGCTCTTGGTTTCAAATGCCTTGTTTTTCAATTTAGTGGGCGTTTGGCTGGCCGCCAAGCTGTACCGTGTCACTTATAGTCGCCTATATGATGAACCCACGCAACGGCGCCATGCCAGTACTTGGTGGTTGGATGGAGCGTTAATCCGTTGCTTGTTCTTTTTGCCACGTGACGTACGGCTGTTGTTAGTGAAAGACTTCCGACTTTTTCGTCGCGATCCGGTGCAGTGGTCGCAATTTATCATTTCATTTGGCTTACTTGGCTTGTACGTGGTCAATATTCGCCGCCTGAGTTACATTCCAAATTATTCGGCGATGATCGGATTTTTGAATTTGGCGGTCGTTGGCTTAATTTTATCTACGTTTACGACGCGATTTATTTATCCAATGATTAGCTTGGAAGGACGGCGCCTGTGGATTTTGGGTTTATTGCCAATTCATCGGGATGCCATTTTGTGGTCGAAGTTTTTATTTGCTGCGATTGGCTCGTTGTTGCCTTGCACCATGCTGGTATTGGTGAGCGATTTAATGCTGCAGATTAACTTGCCGCTGGTGATTATTTTTCACCAGATATCATGCATCGTGCTATGCATGGGACTGTCGGCCATTGCGGTGGGCTTGGGCGCAAAAATGCCTGATTTACGTGAACAATCGCCTTCAAAAATTGCGGCCGGCTTCGGCGGCACGCTAAATCTGGTCATCAGCGCGGCATACATCGTAGTGATTGTGTTGTTGACCGCGCTGCCGGTGCATTTGTTTTTGGGTTCAATGCAGGAGGCACCGCAAACGTTTGTCGACCAGTGCCTGCATTTTTTAGGCAGTCGCACTGGAATTGCCTCCGGCATGGCGCTGACGCTGTTCACCGGCGTAGTAGCCACCATTTGGCCCATGCGCGTAGGATTGCGAGCGTTTCGGAAATTGGAACTCTAGTAGTTTCACGACCGGCGATAGGTCGCACTTTCCGAATGCCTGGCGAGTTTCTACAATCGGAGAAGGAAAATCATGCAGGCTGGCCACGGTGGGCCACGAGGTCGTCTGCGTCGCAACGGGAGGAAATTATGGCCACACGCCTCAAGGTCGGGGCGGTTAATTATTTGAATACCAAGCCGTTGGTTTATCGGTTGCAACAATTTGCGCCGCAGGTTGAATTGAGTTTTGATTTGCCCAGTCGGCTAGCCGATCATTTGGCGGCCGGTCAGCTCGATGTGGCGTTAATCCCATCGATTGAATACTTCCAAGACCCCGCGTATTCTATTGTGTCCGATGCCTGCATTGCTTGCCGTGGGCCTGTATTAAGCGTAAAGCTGTTTTGCCGCACACCAGTCTCCGAAATTCGTACTTTGGCATTAGATGAGGGTTCACGGACCAGTGCCGCGTTGATTCGTATTTTGCTTAAGGAGAGATTTCAACTGGAGCCAGTTTGCCGGCCACTTCCAATTGGCGCCGCTTGGGATGAGGCAAATACGGATGCGGTATTGTTAATTGGCGATCGGGCCATTCATTCTCCCCCCGGCCGCTTTGCCGAAGTTTGGGATGTGGGCGATCAATGGTGCCGCTGGGTCGGCTTGCCGTTCGTGTTTGCCATGTGGGTGGCACGACAGGGGGTTAGCGTTCGTGAGCTAGAGCCGGCACTGGCCGAGGCCCGTGACTGCGGCGTAACGAATTTGGAGCAAATCGCGGAAGCGGAGGCTGCTCCATTAGGTCTAACTATTCCCCAATGTCTAGCATATTTGCGCGACCACTTGCATTTTTATCTCGGTCCGGATGAAATCCACGGATTGCAGTTATTTTACCGGAAAGCTAATGAATTGGGACTTGCCCCGGCCGGCATTCAATTCGCCGGCATGAGTATTTCGATTTAATACGGACGATTCAAGAACAGTTATGGTTGCGACATCGATTCAGTCGATTCTTGATAAATCTATCGCTGGCGAACGAATTAGCGCTGCAGAAGCATTGCGGCTTTTAGAATCGCACGATTTAGCCAGCATCGGTCGGGCTGCTGATGCGGTTACGCGCCGACTGCATCCTGATTCGGTTCGTACGTACAATATCGACCGCAATATCAACTACACGAATATTTGCACGGCGGTGTGCGATTTTTGTGCGTTCTATCGGCCGCCCAAGCATGCCGATGGCTATGTATTGGAACGACATGAACTTCTGCAAAAAATTAGTGAGACGGTTGAACTGGGCGGCGACCAGATTCTGATGCAAGGTGGATTGCATCCGCAATTCAATCTGGAATGGTACGAAGAGCTGCTGAGCGACATCAAGCGACATTTTCCGCAGGTAAATATTCACGGGTTCAGTCCGCCGGAAATTCATCATTTCACGAAAGTTTCCAAACTGCCGTTACTGATGGTGCTTGAGCGATTGAAAGCAGCGGGTTTGGGAAGTTTGCCCGGCGGCGGTGGAGAGATTCTTGTTGATCGCGTTCGCAACGAGATTACACGTGGGAAGGTGCTGACGGACGATTGGCTCAATGTGCACCGCGTTTGGCATGATCTTGGCGGTCGCAGCACGGCCACCATGATGTTCGGTCATGTAGAAACTCTGGCAGAACGAATAGAGCACCTAGAACGCTTGCGACAATTGCAAGACGAAACTGGCGGCTTCACCGCGTTCATTTGCTGGACGTTTCAACCGGAACATACCGATATGGCCGATGTTTCGCCGGCTGGCTCGTTTGAGTATTTGAAAACGCAAGCGGTTAGTCGGCTATATTTGGATAATTTTCCCAACATCCAATCAAGTTGGGTAACCCAAGGATTGAAGATCGGTCAGTTGGCATTGTTGTTCGGTGCCAACGATATGGGAAGCCTGATGATTGAAGAGAATGTCGTAGCAGAGGCGGGCACAGTTCATTATCTTACTTTGGACGAAATCCGAGCCTCGATTGAAGAACTTGGCTATACCCCGCGGCAGCGTAATGTGTGGTATGAATTGATTGATTTGCAGCACGAACAAGCCGCCATCGAAGCCAATCGAGCTCGTTACGAGCAAATTCGAAACGCAGGGCAGCTCGTTTCCGGTGCGCGGAATCGTTCCCTGCCTCTAAATGTGGAAATAGCAACAAACTCGCCACTTACGATTGTATCCGGCGATGGAACGGCATAAGGCCGGTGCCCAATTTTGGCTTCCGCCAGCAGTCCAATGAGCATCAACCAATGCGCCATCGGCGGCCAAACGGTTCTTTGCCTTTAAAGCCAACGCAATCCGCGAAGGTTTCGTTATGCCCCGAACCATCGCGGGCGGTTCGCCGTTTGGAAAACCACGTGAAGCTTCAACTGTTCGCTGGAATTGTATTGTTTGTTGCGTCACGCGTGTACATTTTGTGTATTTTTCAGGCATGGTCATCGGATATCGAAAACCCATATTTCATCTATGCAGTTCAAGTCGCTGACGAACACGTGACACCCTATCAAGGGGAATCGCGTATTGAGTATCCACCGCTAGCCTGGTGGGCGATCTACATACCCCGGCTTCTCGATTCACACACGACGGCCGATTTGCAAGATCCACGACAACTGAAATCGGCGTTGGCATTTTACAAGCAAGTATTTCGCGGAATTATGTGCGCGTGCGATGTCGGCTCGTTCCTCTTGCTATTGGGGATTGTTTGGGTCCGCAGACCGCAGATGCTACCGTGGGCTGCCTTCACTTACACGCTTTTAACGTCGATTCTTGCGCACCTGTTATACGATCGCCTTGACATGGCATTGCTGTTTTTGGTTATGGCTTGGGCCTTTTGCTGGGTTCATTCGTTGGAAGCGAGCCGTCGATCTCTTGCTTGGTCGATCGCCAGTTATGCCATACTGGGATTAAGCATTAGCTTTAAGTTAATTCCCATCATTTGCGTCCCTGTTTTGATGATCGCCGATTGGTACGCTTCCCAGCGTTCGATCCGCCTGACAGTTGGAGTCGCTTTTCTGCTTCTCACTGCCTGCGCGCCATTCGTGATTCAATACTTAAT